>JAGVJG010000129.1 GCA_020051235.1 Parachlamydiales bacterium
AACAAGCTTATAACCCTCTTATTTTGCGCTGCCACCGATTAATGGAAGCGTTTGCAAAATCAGATGATGAAAGAGATTTTTTCCTCGATAAAGTTGAAGGCTTCATGCTTTACGTCGATCTAGATAAGCCTGAAGAAGAGCTCGAGGGTCTTCACAATGAAATAGCGAAAGATCCTGAACGCTACATTCTCGTTCCTAAACTTACCTTTTATGAAACAAAGAAAATCATGGAAGGTTTCGTTAACGAAAAAGTCTACGATATTGATACGAAAGAGAAGTTGCTTGAGATTATTCAGTCAAAAGAAGCTCGTGAAAACTTCCTCGAGTTCATTTACGATCACCACTCTGAAATGGAAAAGTGGCAGCAATATTATCACGAAAGATTCCGTATCCGAATTATCGAGTGGCTTCGTTCCCACGGATTTGAATTTGTTTTTGAAGAAGATCTAGATTTGCCAAAAGATCAAGTAGAGAAGTTGAAGTCGAGTCTATTTGATCCTAAAGTGCCTAAAGATGTCGAGGCTTCTAGAAAAGCTCTCTTCTTGAAAGCAAAAACCTATTATTCTAATGAAGCATTAAATCCACGTCCAAAACGAGGAAGACCTCCTAAGCAACAGCAAAAAACGGAAGTTGAACCTCAAATCACCATGGACATCTATACGACCGTTTCGCCGACTGCCCGGCCGTTCCTCTTTACGCCTGATTATCAATCGTCTCATGCCCTTACTTTCTCGACTCGATTTGAGACTGAAGTTGAAATGATGGCTCGTAAGAAGAAAACGAATGAAAACGAATATCAAATTACAGTTGAAACGCTTAACGCTAAATTAAATGAGCTTAGATCCCTTTCTTCTAAATGGTTAAAGCCTGAAGCAGAAGAGCCGGAAGAAGAGCCAATCCCAGAAGTTAAGAAGTCGAAAAAGAAAGCTAAGTAATTTAAATTTTGATATCTAGAAAGAGAAGGAATTCTCTTTTTAGATGTTTGATAATATAAAAGCGGATCTTAAATCTTATAACGGTGATTGGAGCCAACAAGGCTTTTGGGTTTTAACCATTTATCGTTTTGGTCGATGGCGCTACACCATCAAAAACAAGTGGATCCGCAAATTTTTTTCCCTTCTCTATAAAATCTCTTATAAATGGATCCAGATTCTTACCGGCGTTGAATTCCCATGTGAAGTTGAAATCGGCAAGAACTTTCGTATAGATCATTTCGGGGGCATCATTGTAAGCGGGTACGCTAAATTTGGAGATAACTGCGTTATTCGCCAAGGGGTCACCGTGGGTTTAAAAAATGTTGAAAATCCTATTGCCCCTCACATTGGCAATAATGTAGATATTGGCGCCGGCGCTAAACTCATCGGTCCGATTACCATTGGAGATAACGTTCATATTGGAGCCAACGCCGTTGTCTTAACGGATGTTCCCTCTAACTCACTTGCAGTTGGGGTACCTGCTAAAATCATTTCTAAAAAAGAAAGCTGATGGATATCGATGTTGTAATTATTGGATTGAACGTCGAAAAAACAATTGGCGCCTGCATTCAGAGTGTTTTAAATAGTGAATATCCTGATCCTATCCATATTTTTTATGTCGATGGAGGATCTAAAGATAAAAGTGTTGAAATTGCAAAATCTTATCCTCAAGTTAACGTAATTGAACTTCATCGAAAACCTCCAAGACCGGGAAATGGGCGTAACGCAGGCGCTAACGCGGGAAGCTCACCGCTTGTTCAATTTTTAGATGGTGATACTTTGCTGGATAAAGATTGGCTAAAAAAAGGCTCTGAAATCCTTTTAAAGCAAAATCTTGCTGTTATTTCTGGTTTTCGATGTGAATTACATCCTGAGAAATCTTTTTTTAATTGGACGGGAGATCTTGAGTGGAAATCACCTGTGGGTGAAACTACGAATTTTGGAGGAGATGTATTAATACGTCGCTCTGTTTTAGAAGAGACGGGCGGATATAATGATTCGCTTATTGCAGCAGAAGATACGGAATATAGTTATCGAATCCATTTAGCAGGAAATCGAATCCTTCAAACCGATCTGCCGATGACAAAGCACGATTTAAATTTAGATAATTTAAAAAAGATGTGGATGCGTGCTTATAGAACGGGATACGGATTTGCTGAAGTGCGTTCGCTATTTGCGGATAAAAACAATTTTTGGAAAGAAACGGTTCGCAGAGTTTTAGTTAGAGGAGGAGGTTTTTTCCTATTCTTGATTCTCGCCTATTGGTTTCCTCTAATCGGAATTCTAGGCGCGCTTTTGTTACTTTTCTACCCCATGTTTAAGTTTAAAAGTTTGGCAGAAGAAAAGCATTTAAACGATGTAGAAGGCCTAAAATATGCCTTCTACTGTTCTATTGTGGTAATACCCCAATTCTTTGGGGCATTGAAATATTATAGATCGGGATAAAGTGGGTATTTGCTTAAGAGAGATTTTACTCTTTTCTTAGCTCCTTCCAATACGACTGGATCAATATCCACTAAAGCCTTGCTAGGTGCGTTTGTCTTTTCACTAAACTTAGCTTTTGAACTTTTTAATACCGATAAAATGATATCGGCGATCTCATCCATTTCAGAAGTTCCCATTCCAAGAGTTGTCATAGCGGGTGTACCTAAACGAATTCCAGATGTATACCAAGGGCCGTTAGGATCAAAAGGAATGGAATTACGATTTAAAGTGAGTCCCGCCTCACGCAAAATGGTTTCTGCTTGTCTTCCGGTTAATCCGAAGGGTCTAACATCTACCACCATTAAATGATTTTCTGTTCCTCCTGTAACCAGTCTCGCTCCTCTTTTCATGAGGGCTTGAGCAAGAGCGTTCGCGTTTTCTACAATTTTTGCCGCATAAGTTTTAAATGCAGGAGTATTTGCTTCTTGAAATGCGATCGCTTTAGCCGCTAACACGTGGGGGAGGGGACCGCCTAAAGCCAGCGGACATCCTTTATTGATGATTTCCTCAAATTCTTTTTTCATCAAAATGAGGCCGCCACGAGGACCTCTTAATGTCTTGTGGGTGGTAGAAGTGACAATATGAGCGTGTGCAATCGGATCAAAATCTCCTGTAAATACTTTACCGGCAACAAGACCACTAAAGTGCGCCATATCAACCATGAAAATCGCTCCGATGGAATCGGCGATCTCTCTCATCTTCGCAAAATTGATCTTACGAGGATAAGCAGAATATCCGGCCAATAAAATAAGAGGCTTTTCTCGTTTCGCTTGCTCTTCAATTTGTTTTAAATCAAGAATCTCGGTTTTAGGATCTACATCATAGTGGACCGCTTTCATCATTTTTGAGGAAAGATTGTGTCTATAGCCATGCGTCAAATGGCCACCTGAATTTAGCGATAAACCCATCACCTTTTGATTGATCAGAAGTTGTCTGACTTTTTCGTATTCTTCAGGTGTTAGTTCATCGAGTGATTTTTTGGATAATTTTTCTATTTCTTTGTTTTGGATCTGCTGAACTAAAATTGCCCAAAAGGCGACTAAATTGGCGTCTGCTCCGGAATGGGGTTGTACATATGCCCCTTCCGCTCCAAACAGCTTTTTCGCTTCCTCTACAGCAAGACTTTCAATCGTATCAATATTGTCGCAACCGGCATAAAAACGGTGAAACGGAAATCCTTCTGCGTATTTGTCTGTAAGAAGATTACCCATCGATAATTGGACAGCGAGAGAGGAGTAGTTTTCAGAAGCGATCAATTTTAGGTTAGAACGTTGGTCTTCTAGTTCTTTGGTAATTGCGGAGGCAATTTGAGGGCTTTTTTCAGATAAATGATCTAAAGCGGCAAGATAACTGATGATTTCAGCACGTCTTTTCTCTTTCGGGGTTTTTTCCAGATATTGATTAACTCTCTCCATAATTCCTCCGCTTAGTCTTGAGGAATTGTGAAGGGCTTCCGGTATAAATGTCTAGCTAAAATTAGGGGAGAAAATGAACTCTTTTCCTTGCTCGAGTTTGTGGTTTTCTCCGGCTTCAAACATGAGGTCGTTTAAGGAGATTTTAAACTCGCAGCTATTGAATGGTTCTTCTGTTTCCCAAACCCAAACATTATATTTAACATTCTTTAAAGGTTGGCCTTTATCCCAGCTTAGACCGCCCCCTTTTCCTCTAATAAATAGGTTGTTGGGGAATCCGCAATCATACTCGACAATAACTCGACTTACGGAGGCTTTCTTAGATTTAGGGGGAGTGGAAACAGGCTCTTTTTTAAACATAGGTAACTACCTCCATTGATTTTATAATCATTTTTTGACTGGGGATTGTCAACAAAATTGGTTATTAGGTGGTATAATAGGGAGGTAGTAGGCAAAAAGTATTGAGCTTTAAGGACGAAAAGGCTACCCTTTTAGCTGAAACCAAAACTTCGGTTCAATTTAGCACTAGGAAGGTCAATGTACAAAGCTCTTATTCCATTCCTTGATATTCAAAAACTTGATTTGGAGATGATTCAGCTTATAAGGTTGAAATTACAACGACAAAAAGAGCTAAAAAATCTACACGATATCCAATCTGATTTAGAGAAACAAGTTCACATTCAAAAATCGCAGATCACTGAAACTAAGCTTCTTATCCAAATGGGTGAAGGCGACATTGAAGAGATAAAAGCGAAATTGAAAAAGCTTGAAGCTCAACAAAATAACGTTAAGAAACTTGATGAATTCAACGCACTGACACATGAAACAAACTCCGCTGATAAAGATAGAATTCAAAAAGAACAAAAGCTTAGCGATTTATACGATCGTGCTACAGCTGAAGAAGAAGCTCTAAAGAATTTAACGAAGACACTCGATTCGACTAAAGAAAGTTCGAAAGCCCTCGAAGAAGAAATTATCGAAAGTATCAAAAGAATCAACGAAGAAGGGCTCGTTCTTAAATCGAAAAGAGACGATCAAGTGAAAAAAGTAGATACTGAAGTGTTAAAGATCTACGAAAGATTATTACATAACAAACGTGACGCAGTTATCGTTCCAATTGAGAACCGTTGCTGTTCCGGCTGTCACATCATGTTAACGGCCCAAGATGAGAACCTCGTTCGCAAAGGCGAGCGCTTAGTGTTCTGCGAACATTGCTCCCGTATACACTACTGGCAAGATTCGCAAGAGCTCGAGGGTACCGTTGCCGAAACACGTCAACGCCGACGTCGTACAACAAAAGCTTAAGGGAAGACGGATTCCCGCTCCTTCGTGGAGAGGAAAGTCTGGACTTCAGAAGAGAGGATACCGGCGAAAGGCCGGGAATCTCCCGTGAGGGGGGTTACGGAAAGTGTAACAGAGAATATTCCGGTGGAGAGGGTCAAACCTCATCCGCACAGGGTGAAAAGCTCGCTTGAGGAGTTGAGCAGCATCTTTAGTAATAAAGAGCTATGACAAACCCTATCCGAAGCAAGATCAAAGAAAGGCAATACCGATCTCTCCGGTGCTTTTAACAGATCGCTTGAGGGGTAAGGCAACTTGCCCCCTAGATGAATGGGAGTCACCACTAAACATGGTACAGAATCCGGCTTATAGTCTTCCCTTTTTTTCCTTATATTACAAACCCGTGTCCAATACCCGTGCCCGTGCCCGTGCCCGCGTGCGTGCCCGTGCCCGATTCCCGTCAAACTTTGGAAGTACCGCTAAAAATAGAAAGAAAGGTTAATTCTTATTAACCGATTCAGAATTCATTAGATTTCTACTCGAGAGTTGTCAAAAAATGCTGACGCATTTTCCGACGAATGTTCTTGTCGGGGCTCACCGCCCCCGCACCCCGGCCCTTTCTGACGTGCCCAAATCGCGTATAGCGCCAAAGGGCTCTCGCTCGAATGTGCTAAAGCACGCCACAACGCTTGCATACGCAATTTTGGCTACGCCATAAATGGCTCGGGGCGGAGCTATCGCTCCGCATAAACCCGCCCTTGAAGGGCGGCCACATTGCGGCAGGTGGCCTGCCGC
>JAGVJG010000011.1 GCA_020051235.1 Parachlamydiales bacterium
ATAAAAAGGGTTTAATCCTCTTTGATGAATTTAGACCCCGTGAATATATGAAGTTTAATGGAAAGGTTTATCCTTGGATGCATAGAGAATGGAAAATGCTGTCTTTTGATAAGGATCAATCGAAAATTTATTATAATTCACATACTTTTGGGGTTCCCGATACCCAGACTTTTGATAATAGAGACTTGGTAGATATAAGGAGATTAGTATGAGTTATGTAATTGATATACACGCATTGCAAACCGCTTCTAATATGCGAAAGCTTTTTCAAGTTATTGATGAGCAAGTGACACATGGAAGTGCAGAAAGTTTAAAAGATTTTTTTGGAAGACTTTTTAGAAACAATCTTGAGTTGTTAACATATAATAAAGTTGAGGATTATAGTTATTTAAAAACCACTATGTTTTATAAACTAGATTATCCGATTCGAACTGTCCAGGGAGATCGGGCGCAGCTTTCTCTTATTCATTTTCCAATCGTTATGGAGTTTTTGATTTCGAATTATGGATCTATCATCTTTTTGAAAAGTTTGGCTCCTACTGAAGAATTTACCAATAGAGAATATATTCAATGGATATCCCTGCATTTTGAAAACGGCATGATGGAAAATGTGAGTAAGCAAGTAGGTCTTTACGGACTCTTATTTGGGGGACATTATAGACGTAGAAATATGGTCGCGATAGAATTTCTCGACGGCTTAGATAAACTTCATCCTTGATTTGACGTTTAGTGATTCTCGGATTATGTTGAATCTTCATCATGATCAGGAGTGTCTATGGAGCCTATTGTGTCTGTTGCCCCGGCTACTCAAGAGTTAAGCGATAAAGCTAAACTATTTTTAAGAAATTTGTGTGCGCGCTTCGGAGCGCCAAACCTTACAAATTGGCATAACTATGTCAATACAGTTGAACAACGGGCCTATGTAATCAATTTAAAGAATCTGAACGACGCAAATACCATCCTTAAAGAAGTTTTTGATTTCAATAAATCAAGTGGCGAAAGAAGGATTTGCGTCGTGCCTGTGGCGGGCTATCCGTCCAAGTATCCAGCCGAAGGGTGCAGTCCGTTAGATCTATTTTCTTCAGAGGCACGAGCCGAAAGGATTAAAGGGGAATTTGCCGGCGGGTCCTATTCAATTGCAGCATTATCCACTGCGAAAAACGCCGATATCATTCTTCGTGTGACAGAGGCCGCTCAAACCATTAGATTCTATACCAAAGAGGGCAGACAATTTGTTGCTGTTTCTCCCGGTGTGACATTCGAAAAAATGGAGAGCGAGTGCGCAAAACGAGATCTTGCCCCAACTTGCGAAGGTCCTCCCACTATTCAAAAAGTAACCCCCGTAGGTCTTACTTCCAACGGAGGATTTGGTCCTTCTTTAGTACAGGAAACCGTTTCGACCTTTATCGAAGAAATGGTTGTTATCGACCCTGTAACCGGAAAAGATGAGGTCTTATCTAAAGAAAAGAATACCGCCGAATTTAGAGCCTTTAGAGATGCTCACCTTGGATCGATATTTGTTAAAGAGCAAAGCTTCCCCGTTGAAAAAGCGTACAATATGGAAAGGGTCCATACGCTTTACAAGAATTTTGATGAGCTAGAAGCGGCCTTTAAACAAGAATCCCAAACAAGTAAGCCTCACTTTATCTTCATGTGGGTACCTTTGCCCGGTAAAGACATGTTCCAGATTCGTACCACTCGCTTTGCAAGAACCGATAAGAAAGAAACGGGCTGCAAGAATAGCAATTTTGGTCCTTGGTCAAATATTATGAAAGCAGAAGCGGCCGAGGGTTTGATCGACAAAATCACCCGATCGCCCTTACTATTTCCCTTTTATAATTTCATATTGGAATTTGCGGCAAAAACCACTTTTGGAGACAAAAGGGAAGTAAAAGAAGTGGCTCCCGTAGCGAAAGCGGTGCACGTATTTGATTCTTACTCTGAAAATCCGTTTGGTGATTTAAACTTATACATTCTAGTCTCAAGCTATAAAGAAGCAGACGAGCTATTACTGGGCTTAGGCCGTTTGATATGGAATAAATGTATTGAACTTGGAGAATGTCCTTTATTAGATGTTTTTGCGAGGGTTGTGCGGGGCATTCGCGATTTTAAAGGAGAACTGGGGATTGCTCCAACTACCGTCGATAAAGAAGAAGATTTTTTTCTTGCTTTCGAGCTTGTAGCTTTTAAAGGTTTAGTCAGTCGTAACTCATATAAAGTGATAGAAAACGCCGTTGTAGATTACTTAAAAGGTAAAAAACTTAGATTCCACTACGGAAAAGATATGCTCGAATGGGCGCAAACCATTAGTAATATCTTTGTGGATGTATTGGATCAGCAAAGATCTAATAACTTCAAAGAAGGGTTTTATCGATTTAGCCACGGAAAAGAAAACGTGCGTTATATCCCCACTCTAACTCCTCAAAAAGCGCAATTCTTGGAATTCGAAGCTAAACCGAAAGAACCAAGAGGATTGCTAGCTGCAAAGGAAAAAGAGCGAGTGCAAGAGCCCGCTGCCGTTCCATTAACTTCCGAAGAGGAAGTGGAAGCTTTAGGTCAAATCCGAGAGATGGCTAAGCAAGTGGATAATAAAGCGATTAAAAAGCAGGTTGATGGCCTTCTTGCTTCGCGGAAGAAATAAACCCCTGCCCGTGCCGCGTGTGCACGGGCATCTTTTTATACTGTGATCATTACAAAAAGCTTAATAATTCTTGAGATCTATAGCATTTGCAGCGCGCCTCATTTTCTTAAGTCCGCTTTTCTTAAAGTATTCAATAAAGGATCCGGGAAGCAATTTTGATAGAGATAATACCATTTTTGAGTACCACGAATCTTGCATGAGTGAAAGACTCATAAGGGCGAGTTTTTGATTCTCACTTACAAAGGATTTAAGATTCTCTTCGTATCTTTGGAAAGCGATTTTATAATCACCTTTAGATTGGTAGAGCTCCCCTGCGAGAAGGTAGGCTCCGACTAAAGCAACGCTAGTGCCTTGTCCGGCCATGGGTGAAACGGCGTAACCGGCATCGCCGACTAAAGCTGCTCGTCCTTTTGTGTAATGGGGCATGTGCACTTGCGCCATACAATCAAAATAAAAATCGGGCGAATCATTCATATAGGATAAGAGATTTGAAATTTCCCACTTTGAATGACTAAATGCTTCTTTAAGAAAAGACTGTTGATTAGTTTTTATGGAAAGATCGACTTTAGGCGCCGGAGAAGCAAAAGCAAATCCAGCTTTTGCAAAGCCATCTCGAGAGCAATAAGCAATAGCGAATCTGGGTGGCGCATGATATTCAATTTCTACTCTATCTAGATTTAGAAAGTTGGGAATCGAATAAAATGAGACGTATAACCCTAGTTCTTTTAAGAATTCAGGATTATTTCCAAATATCGATTTTCGAACTCTAGAATGAAGGCCATCTGCTCCGATTACAAGGTCAAATTGGCGGCCTTGGCTTTTGTTGAATTCAACGTAAATTCCAGACTCTTTCTCTCTTAAGCTTTTAATGGAATCGTCCCATAAAAATTCAACATCGGATAACTGATCATATAGAATTCGGCAAAGCGAACCCCTGACAATTTCCAAATCTCCCTCAGATCTTAAACCGCAAAAATCGGGAGTAGTTTCACTTACAACTTTTCCGGAAGAATCTACGAATTGTGCTTTTTGAATATCAGTACGGGCTTTATAAATCGATTCGTAAAGACCCATTTTTCTAATGATATCTACCGCTTTTCCTCGAATATCTAGTTTATAGCCTTCAGTTCGTAGGTTAGGATGTTTTTCCACAAGAGTGGGATTAAAACCGTATTTTTTAAGCCAATACGCTAATGTGAGGCCTGAGATGCCGGCGCCACAGATTAATATGTTTCTATTATTCATGATTTTGCTAGTATGATACATAAACGACCGACCGTCGGTCAATAGAAAATTATTATGAAAAGAATTGTTAAAAACCCCTTGGAAAGAAGATTTGACATCGTTTGCTCGGCGCACCGGCTGATTAACGCAAAAGGCTATGAAAGAATGTCTTTGCAAGATGTAATGACCGATTTGAATATTGCAAAAGGAACCATCTATCATTATTTCAAGTCTAAAGAAGAGCTACTGGAAGCGGTGGTTGATCATATTGTCGATGAACTTGTTGAAAAGATGCATGCCATCATTGAAAAATCAAAGGGAAACGCGCTTGAGAAGATGGCGCGCCTTGTAAAAGAAGGCAAGAGTCTTCATGAGCCCAATATCTTGGATGAACTTCATAAAAAGGGAAACGAAGCTTTCCATCTTCGCTTATTCACTTCAACATTAAGAAAACAAACCCCTGTTTATACGCTTTTGATAGAACAAGGTTGTGCAGAGAAAATATTTCATACAAAGCATCCCAAAGAATGTGCCGAATTCTTGTTAACAGGCGTTCAGTTCTTAACAGACGTGGGTATATCCCCTTGGACCAAAGGAGAATTGAAAAGGAGAATAGGCGCCTTTCCTGAAATCATAGAGCAGATGTTGGGAGCCGCTCCAGGATCCTTCAAATTTTTGAAAAAGAGTTGGAAATAGTTTATGAAGGTTGGTAATAAAATTCATTTTTGTTAAAGAGTCATTTAGTATGGTTAAAAAATCTAAAGTTAATTTCTTTTCTTTTAGTCAACCCAACTTACCTCGTCAAAAAGAACAGCCCGATCGAATCCATCAGATCGGAAGAG
>JAGVJG010000082.1 GCA_020051235.1 Parachlamydiales bacterium
AATGGCCCCTTTCATGATCAAATCAAGGCGGCACTTGGCATCAAAAACCATGTGGAAACCTTAAGAAAAATATTTGCAAGAATCTTAAATTCTACGTCAACGCCAGAAGCCTATGACGAAGTGGCAGCGCGAGTCAGGAAGCTAGACACTTCTTTTTTTAGTACAACAATAGGAGTGGAATGCCAATTAAATGCTTATGTAAAAGGATGTTTAGATAAGAGCTATGTCTTAGATAATCTTCAACCAGCTTTTCCGTATATTGAAGGATTAGTAGGACACGATCCTCAACAATTGGGCATAGATATTCTAAGAAGAGCCCCAAGTAATGAAGGCGTTCTTTTATATTTTAAAAATCGTCCTTACACCTTTATTGATGTTCAAACTTACTCTAAGAATAATACTGAATCTTTATTCATCACATTGAAGGTGGAAACATTAAAGAGCACCCCCGAAGAATTTAAGGTAGTATTTTGTGAGTATTGCCGATCGGGTACGTATTTGTCATCGATTGTTGAACAAATCCGTAAAAACCCTCAAATATTTGAAGATGTCATCATTCAATTATTCATAATCGAATCTTTGACAACGATCCCTACGGTTCTTGATGCCTTTTTAGAGGTGAGTGCAAATAAAGAGCTTATTACTGAAATTACTGAACGAAAAGACGTAACTTCTAAAAAATATACGTATGAAGAGCTTTTTAGCTTTGTCAATAGAACAAAATATCCATTAGCCGATGCTTTTTACACTAAATTGGGTAAGCTTTGCGTTGATCAGTTTGGGGAAGAAATTTCTTGTGTTCATCCAGTGTTTTTTATTGCAGCCAAAGCACCTCGTGAAAATCCCTTAAAATGTGATGGGGTTTATAAGGAGGAAGTTAATATTTATACCCACCCAGAGAATTGTGCTCAAGCCTATGCTGCATTTTACACTCAGGTAATATATACTTTATTAGAACGACCTGAACTAAAACTAGAAACTCACGATTACATTTTATATCAATTGATTGAGCTTAATCTATTAAAAGCGCAATCACCTGCTTTACATGCCTGCAATATGCAGTGGTTAAAAAACCCGCCTAGAAATAAATTTTATCATCACTATTTTATTTCAGCGAGAATGATGATCGATCGAATGGAAAGGCTGGAATCAAAGGATCCAGTATTAAAAATATGGTGTTTATATCACATTATGAGCGGCTTTTATGGAAACTGGGAAGTTTCAACCCTTCTTAAAAGAGACACTATTAAGAAGTTGATAGATCTTAAAAGCCAAGACTTTCACTTACATAATCTTCGATTGGGAGGCTACGCTCCGGTTGATTTAAAATCCGAATTCCATATGAAAGCGGAAGAAATAGGTAAAAGACTTGGAAAACACGAAAATGGGTCTGATGCAGTCTATATCTATTTATTCGGCACTAACCGTTCAAAAGGTATGCCAAACCAGCAAATTCTTTATGATGTTTTAATGAATTCCTTTATAGAAGTTTTGAAAAATGAAACGGCAGCAGATTTCCCTATAAAAGTTCAAGAATGCATACGCTGTTTGTTAGGAGGTTTTAAAGCACGTATGATAACTCCGGATAAGATGAATCATTATACCAATGCTTTTTTCCCAAAAATCTTTTTATGTGCTGTCAATTTTAGAAAGTATGATCTTTCGTTAGAGGAACTTCTTCCTTATTATCATAACCATCCAAATTTAAGTTGGTTAAAACAGATCATTAATACAAAAACATCGGGTTCTGCTTTTAACTTTGCCTGGATTCACGATTTAACGAGTTGGTTTTCATTGCCCGCCAAAAAAGCTTAGCTTCAAACGGATAGAACGTCCTTGATTGTCAAGTTAGCATTTGATAATTTTCTCCAAGAATGGAAATTCCTTTACTTCGAGATATTTTAGTCATTTTTGGCTTATCGATATTTGTTCTTTTGATATGCCATCGAATGAAACTTCCGCCTGTTGTCGGGTATTTAATTACTGGCATTGTGGGTGGGCCTGGCGGTTTTGCATTAGTGAGAGGGGTCGAGGATGTTGAGACCCTTTCTAAGATCGGGATCGTGCTTTTATTGTTTACGGTAGGCTTAGAATTTTCTCTTAAGAAGATTATTGAATATAAGCGCTACTTTTTCTTTGGCGGGGCCCTTCAGGTAGCTCTAACCATCGCTTCGGGGTATCTCATTTCCTCGGCTTTAGGACGGCCACAGGGTGAAGCGTTATTTCTAGGTTTTCTGCTCTCACTCTCATCAACTGCAATTGTTCTTAAACTTCTGCAGGAAAAAAATGAGACTTCTACCCCTCATGGTAATGCTATTGTCGGCATTTTAGTATTTCAAGATGTCGTTGCGATCCCCATGATGTTACTCCTTCCATTATTAGGAGGAGAAAAAATAGATTTTGATATTCCGTTTTTTGCGCGTGTAATAGGCGGGTTTGCCCTTTTAGTAGCGGTCTTTTTGGCGGCAACTTATATCATTCCTAGATTACTTGACTTGATTACTCGAACAAGGTCAAAAGAGTTATTTTTACTATCCGTCTTAGTGATTTGCTTTTCCGTTGCCTATTTTTCATCTTTGATCGGATTGAGTCTTTCGATTGGTGCATTTTTAGCGGGATTGATTATTTCCGAATCGGAATACAGTATGGAAGCCATAGGGGATGTTCTGCCTTTTAGGGACATTTTTACCAGTTTCTTTTTTGTATCTACGGGGATGATGGTGAATGTTCAATTTATATTAGAACATCCGGGCATCATTGTCGCCTTATGCGCAGCTATTTTGGCAGGAAAGGCGTTTATTGGAACTACTTCTATCTTGGCTGTAGGACTCCCGCTTAGATCCGCGATTATTTCCGGACTTGCCATTTCTCAAATTGGGGAATTTTCATTGGTTCTCGCGAAACAAGGCTTAGATCTAGGTTTAGGGTCTTCAAACTTATCGCAGCTTTTTTTAGATGTTGCGGTGTTAACGATGGCCTTTACACCCTGGTTAATGTCTTGTGCCGATCGAATTGCAAAAGCGGCTTTAAGACTACCTTTGCCTCAAACTCTAAAATCAGGGTTTAGTCCTCCTTCCACTAAAGTTCATTTGAAAGACCATGTCATTATCGTCGGGTTTGGTATTAGCGGCAGAAACATTGCAAGATCTTTAAAAGAGGCTGCTATTCCCTATGTCATTTTAGAAATGAATAGTGAAACTGTTAAAAAAGAGAAAAAACTGGGACAACCTATCCATTATGGGGATGGAACACATGAGACGGTATTGCAGCATTTGGATATTTTTCATGCAAAAGCAGTGGCCGTTGTAATCAATGATTCGATTGCCGCTTTAAAAACCGTTGAAGTCGCCAGAAATCTGAATCCTTCCGTATTTATTATCTCAAGAACGCACCGTGTTCAAGAGATGAATTTAATGTATAAGCTGGGTGCAAGCGAAGTGATTCCTGACGAATTTGGGACATCCGTTGAAATGTTTACTCGTCTTCTAAGATTATTTCAAATTACAAACATTGAAATTGATAAATTAATTAGTACGATTCGTCAAGAAGGCTATGAAATGCTGCGCGAATATTATAAAGCGCCTGCCACATTAAAAGATGTACAGCAAGATTTCGCTGAAGTAAAATTAGAAACCTATAAAGTTGAATCCGATAGTCAAATTTCTGGAAAAACCGTCTTAGAGTCACAGTTAAGAGCTAAATATGGACTTACTGTGATGCTGATCAAGAGAGGGGAGGAGACTATATCTTCAATAGAACCTTCTCTTGCTTTTCAAACAGGAGACCGAGTTGTATTGCTAGGACCTCATAATAAATTAAAAGAAGCCTATGAATTATTCCATTCAGTCCATACTAACCGAGCTTAGAAGTAAACAGACAACCAGAGATCATTTTCGTTATGCGGCGGATAGATTGTCTGAAGCGCTCGCTTTTGAAACGTATGAGAAATTACCAAAGACATCTTTTAATATAGAAACTCCTATTTCAAAATCTGAAGGGATGAAACTTAAAAATCATCAAGTGCTGATTCCTATTTTGCGATCGGGTCTTGCGATGCTTTACCCATTTCTAAAGATATTTGATCAAGCAAAAGTAGGTTTTTTGGGAATGAGGCGTGATGAAGTCACTTGTGAGCCGCACCTTTATTACAAGAATCTTCCCCCAATCGATTCAAATGATGACGTCCTCATTCTTGATCCTATGATAGCAACAGGGGGATCTGGAGCGCTTGCACTTGAAATCATCCAAAATTTAAAAGTCGATTTGAAAAGTGTTTATTACATTGGGATGGTAGCGGCTCCTGAAGGAATCGCAAGATTAAAAAAGTTTCCTATTCAGATGGTGGTTGGATCTATTGATGAAAAATTGAATGATAAAAAATTCATCGTCCCCGGTCTAGGCGACTTTGGAGATCGTTACTTTGGGACAGAGTCATGAGCTATCCCGATCCCGTTTTGCCACCTAAAACCAATGGTCGCGAAGAACGATTTAAAAATCTTTTACGCTCTTCAGGAAGGGGAATACTTGTCCGATCGGTCATAGTGGGGATTGAACTGTTAGGGGTTTTATATTTTGATAGTTCTTCGTTATTTGTCGATGCAATCGCTTCCCTATTTGATATTGTAAGTAGCCTTGTGCTCCTTTATTTTATTAAATATGCCACAAAACCTCCTGATGAAAATCATCCTTTTGGTCATGGGAGGCTGGAGCCTTTGGTCGGGCTTCAAATGGGACTGTTATTGGCTTTAACAGGGTTGGGAATGGGAATAAGAGAGATTGGCTTCTCCTATGACATTGCGAATCATCCGCCCATTTCTCCTTTCGCTTGGTTAGTTCCGGCAGGGGCTACTCTTTTTCTAGAACTTACTTATCAAAATATAAAAAGAACGGCTGAAAAAGAAGACAGTAAAGCTATGCTGGCTGATGCGAGGCATTATCGTATCGACTCCATCACTTCATTCATTGCTTCTCTATCCTTATTAGTGGCGTTGTTTAGTCCTTCTCTCAGTGGACTCGCGGATCATATGGGTGCGATCTTGATCTCGATAGTGATGATCATTCTTGGGTATTTTGCTGCGAAAGACAATATTGCAGAGATAATGGATCGTACCCCCAAAGCTGAATATTTTGAAAAAGTTAAAAGGGCCGCCTATAAAGTAGCCGGAGTACTGGGAACTGAGAAAATCCGTATTCAACATTACGGTCCTGATAGCCATGTTGATATCGATGTAGAAGTGGATCCTAATTTAAGTGTCTTTGATGCTCACACTATAAGTCAAAAAGTAAGAGCCGAGATTCAAAAGGATTGGCCTAAAGTGCAGGACGTAACCGTGCATATAGAACCGTTCTTTCCTAACGATCATAAATAAAAAATCAGTTTAACAATTTGGGGGCCTTAAGTTATGGTTTACCCAAATGATCGCTATTATCGACCGTCTAATATCCGCCACATTGATTATCGGATTTATGCAGATTCCTGCATTTATCCAAACCTATATACAAATTCTTGCCGGTCATGTGGCTGAACTAAATTATCAACTTAATTTGTATAGAGAGGCGGCAGCCAATCTACAAAAAACCTTGCCTGATTTAGTCTCCCGTTTTTTAACTATTAATGATCCTGATATTCATGCGATTGGGGTTGTATTAAAACAGTTAAGTGAACGAGCGGACAAGCTCAATTATCAACTAAATCTTTTGACGGGATCGTCTGCATGGCAAAAACCTTTTCATTTTATATCGAATCTGGATTTCACTTTAGCTCGTGAATCTTGGGACCAATTCCAACTAGGCCTCCCTTTAACACTTGAAAGTTTCACCTATGGGGGAGTAGGCTTATTGTTTGGATTTGTAATATCAAGATGCTTATTTTCAAGGAGCTCCAATGAAAATCGCCCTTCTCCTACTCAATAGCGCTATTTTTTACGGAGCATGGATTTTTACTGTTTATCGCGCTGAAGCGGGAGATGCTTATACGGGTGCTTTGGTTGTACTAGCGATTGTTTTATTCTATTTAGTTATGTCAAAAAATCGTAAGCAAGAAGCCTTGTTTTTTGCTTTAGTGACCCTACTTGGAACGGGGGTCGACAGCATATGGACCTCAAGCCAATTGATTTATTATAAAACCGGCTACAGCTGCCCCAATATTGCCCCTTTATGGATATCGGCCTTATGGCTTTTGTTTGCTTATGCTTGTGCGACGAGTTTAAGTTGGCTTGAAAAATACCCTTGGATCGCTGCTTTATGCGGTGCAGTAGGAGGTCCTTTAACTTATTATGGATCTTTCAAGTTGGATGTAGGCGATCCCATACAACCTCTTCCTGTTGTTTTAGGAATTTTAGCGGTTGCTTGGTTTTTCTTAATGCCTGCGACTTTATATCTTCGCAGGT
This sequence comes from Parachlamydiales bacterium, assembly GCA_020051235.1. Classification (GTDB taxonomy): domain Bacteria; phylum Chlamydiota; class Chlamydiia; order Chlamydiales; family Parachlamydiaceae; genus CAZABG01. The sequence continues at coordinate 6,390 of JAGVJG010000082.1, forward strand.
TGATCGTTAATGAAAATGAAATTGAGCCTACTGAAACCTAGAGTGTAGGAAATTTGTGCGATTTATAGGGTTCAATATGGAACCTTTCTGAATAGCCATTAACATATGCTGTCTCGGTAGAAAATGTGCCCCCTTGCCTAAAACTATCACACATACGACCAATTTGTAGTTTTGCACGGTCCATTTGTTTTGTGATATCAGTTAATAGGGTTTGATATTTTTCACCCTGAGCTTTTTTATGCTTAACCCCATCAATTTTTTTAAGATTTCTGTTTCTTATATCTATCGTAGAATCGCCCGTTGCAAGACTTGCTTGCTCAATTTCTTGGGCCGATAATACTGGAGGCATTTTCAAAGCAATATATTTATTGATTTTTCTAGTTATAGATTCTACGTTTTCTTCGTACAATCTTTTTAGTTGAAGATACTTTGCAATACCGGTGTCAATTCGACTTAGTTTATCTTGTAGATTGCCGGGTAATTTTTGCATATGCACAGGCTCGTGCTTACGCCATGCACGAAAAGTAGTGCCAATTTCTTCAAAACAAGTTTTTAAATAATTCAAAGTTAAAATTGCGGGGACTTTTTTAGGCTTCTCGCTGAGCTTTGTCTCCCTTATCGAATTGTTTTGACCAAAGGATATGGCAAGCTCATTCAATCTCGTTAAGATAGTATAGGAGCGAGGAACGAGAAGAGTTTCATCTTGCATCTCTTTAGAAGAATTAAACCTATCAGCTATTACAGTGGCGAGTTCATCCAAGCAGCTCTTTCTTAAGTTAGCAACCTTTTCAAATCTCGATTTGTGACAAGCAATTTTTTTTGATAGATCCTCAAATCTTTTGAATCTTTGTTCTATTTTTTTCTGATTGACCGCTTCGGAAGTATTAGTTGCTTCTGAAAGTTGCCGAAGGGTAGCGCACGGCAGAACGGGTATTGAAACTAATTTTGATTCTAGTTGGTGTATTTTGGCCTCTATCGCTGCATAATATTTAACGTAGGAAAAGCAGCATTCTTCAAATTTTTGACCTGCATCAATGAGAGCTTTTGTTTTAATGGGCAAGTTGGTGTCTGCTTTTGCTTCCGAATCGGTTACATAATCCCAGTTTTTAAAAACGAGATGAACTTTTTCAAAATCTTTAATTAAGCAATCTAAAATATCCGAGATGCTGCGCGATTTTTGAATGTGGGTAGCCAGCTCAACTTCTTTAGGTTTCGCTAAATGAAGCGTTTCACCAATTGCTTCTATTGCTACAGCCAAATCACTATGAGTATGCTGTCTGTGAAGGAGTTTATAGGCACCTTCACAGTGTGCAATCAAGTCTTTCGCTTGAGCGCTTGAAGGTGCAGCTCCTTTAGGAGCTGCACTAGAAGGTTCATCATCACGAAACAATTCGAACAAAGCTTGCATAATTAACCTTCAGTTTTTACAACACTCTCTGCTGCAGGCTGAGCCGCTGCTATGACAGTAGTAGCAGGAGAATTAGCATCCTCGAGAGCCTTTAGAGCTTTTTCTGCATCTTCTTTCTGCTTTTTCAAAGCTTCTACTTTGCCCTTTTCAGCTGCTTCTTTATCTGCCACTTCCTTCTTTTTGGCTTCTTCTTGAGATTTTAATTCGAGTTCTTTTGTTTTTTCAGCTTCTCTGGCTTTAACTCTTGCTTCCCAAGCTTTCCAACCTTCTGATTTAACTTTTTCCGAGAAAGATTCTAAAGACAAGACCTCATTCAATAAAGTTGATACGGTGGGTTTGTCCGATCCTTTAACATAAGCAATACTATTCACGACGAATTCTGGAGTTAATCTCCATATACTTCTAAGCACATCCCAATCGGCTACAATTTTTGTGGCAAAGCAATGAAAATCGCGTGTTCGTAAATTATTAAAGGTATCTTTTAAATCTTTATCTTTATTTTCTAGGTTTTCTTTTTCTTTTAAGCGATGTTGATGTTCAACTTTTTTTAATTTAAACTCACTTGTAATTTCATCCACGGTTCTATGGGAATTAATCGCGATTTTATTTATCACATCAGGTTTATCAATCTCTTCAAAATATTTTTCTTCTGTTGTTAAACGCTTGTATTCCTCAATTTTTCTTTGTAGAGATTTATTAATAGCATAGTATCTTACGACCAGCTCATTCATTTCATCTCTATACTGGTTCCATTTAGCACCATTACTATTTCGTGCCTCTCCCGATTGAGTCTTAATTTGCTCATCATTTGTTTTAGATCTTTGATAATCTTCTGCGGCCGATTTAACTTTTGCCATTAATTCTTTAAAGCTTAGCAGTAATTCATCAGCTTTTTGGTCGATTATATCAAAATCTCTGACGACAAGGGCGCTTTGTACTCCAAAATATCTTTCTAGCTTTCGTTGTTCTTTAGATTTTATAACGTCTTCACCCGCAGTGATAACTTCTTTTGCTTCTTTAACTTGGCCTGCGTTTAATTTCGTTTTAGAGGATTCATTTCTTTTTAAAGCAAGTGTAGCTTCATCAGCTTTTTTCAACGTTGAAAATTCATTTGAACTTTTTAATTGTTCTTCCTTTCTGAGTCGATCGCGTGATTTTTCAGTTTCCTTTCTTAAATCAGTTGCTTGCTTTGATAATTCGGCAGATTTTTTATTTAAAGATTCAATCTTTGCTTTAATAAGTGCGTTTTGAGCTTCGAGTCTTTTTGCTTTTTCTTCTGGATTTTCCGGTTTACCTTTTACTTGTGCTTTTGATTTAAAAATCGCTTCTTGAAGATTGTTTTGCGGCAATAGATCTTTAATAACCAAGCCTTCAGGAAGTTTAAGATCGCTTGATTTATCAACGATTTTACCAATGACTTGGAGTTGTTTTTCAGGTTCTTTTTGTTGACGAGTTGCTTTTCG
>JAGVJG010000179.1 GCA_020051235.1 Parachlamydiales bacterium
CGCTCTTCCGATCTCTAGATGCGGTAAAAATAAGAAAATATAGGTTGTCTTTTTGAGTTACAGCAACAACGCCCATTCGGTTATAAAATGTCGTTAATACTTCATAACTTGGGAAAAATGCGGTCGATTTTTTAAGCAGTTCTTTCGCTTTTGCAACAGTTAGTGCACAAGGTTTATAAAGGTAAGCAATGTACATCTTATTTAAAGAGTCATATTCAATATAATCAACTTCGGTTTTATTCCCTCTTGAGATAGTTAATCGAATAAATTTATCCACTTTTTCAAATTCACATTCTGAATGTTCAAAAATTAAATGGCCGTGTGCGGAGGGTAATCTAACAACGACATTTGCGATTTTGATTTGATAGCGTTTTAAATTCTCCCTCACATCGAAAAAATGAATGCTAATTTTTCCATTAAGTTTATCGACGACTTTAATCGTATCAACTAAATATGAACTAGATGATGTGACGGCTTGCATATTAAAATTTTGTGGCGGGTTCGTTATTTATGTAGAGCTTTTGAGGAGGCTTGGCTTCAAAATATAAAAAGTTTGATTTCGAACAAACTAGGGTGATCCCATTTTTGTAGAAGAAACTTTCGTCAGAATAAGGGATAAGGCTTAGATCGCTATCGGGTTTTGCATGAAATAGTAAATAATGGCCTTCTAAGTTTTTGGCAATGACGACAACCCCCATCCTGTTATAACAACGGACCAATCTTTGGCAATCAAGAGGAAGTTTCTCAACTTTTAACAGCGCTTCTTTTTCTGTCATAGGGCGAGGAAGAAAATCAGTGGTTTCGGCAATTACATAACCTTTAGTAAGTTCACAATAAACAGTGTATTTCTCTTTATCCAAGATTCTTGTTACTGCAATAAAAGTATGCACTTTTTCAAAAGTGTAAGAATCTGCTATCGGAAATAAGCATTCCTGAGGTTCAGGACCAATGGGGTAAACGAGCGTGTGATTTTTGATTACAAACTTATAAAAAGGTTCATGATTAATAATCACTTGTAGGAAGACTTCAACGCAGCCCCCTAGTTTGTCGACGATTTGAATGCCGTCAACGATAAAGTGTCTTTCATTTGTTAGTGGAGGTGTCATTTTTTTTCACTAATGGGGAATTATCAATAAGGAATAAAGCGCCCTTTTCGGATAAGCCTTTAAATTGGTCATTTTCTATCATGCATCCGTCAAATACTTGATTATCTTTAAAGTATTGTTCTAAAGCGCGAACGGCGCGGGGTTCGTGGCTGGCACTTTCCCAAAGTCTTTTTAATTCCTTTAATAAATTTTCCCTATTTAGAAAATTTAATAAATCATCAATTACATAATCGTGGCAAGTAGCAGAAGCATCGTGTCTTAAACCAATATGTTTAGCTAGCGTTTTTTTGAAGGTTATAATGGTTTCAGATGAATGTGCGGGGAACTTAACATCCAAACTTCTCTGATAAAGGGCTTGAATCGCTTCATATACCGATTCATGAACTATTTGTTCGTCAGGAATATTGAATTTCAGCCTTCTCATTAAAGGGAGTTGATAGAAGATTCGGCATATTCCCTCACGAAATCCGTTAGAACAACCGAAGGGTTGATGAGCTAACTCGGATACATTGTTTATGGCTACGGCATTTGCAAGAACTTGGAAAAAATAATAATCATGAACAGAGATAGGCCCCTTATTTAATCGGGAGTTTAATAGTCGATTGAAATCATTGTCTAAAAAATTTTCTGCAGGAATTTTGGGAATTGCAACCACATCATCACTGGTATATTGTCTTTGAAGAGCGGGTACGTTTATAAAATGATTTAGATGTGAAGTGTCAAAAATCAAATTCTTTAATTCAGAGGGAACTTCAGGATTATCTATAAACTCGTCAATCTTAGCACTATCTTGAAATAGGATGTCAAAAAACATCTTTTGATGGGGTGTGATGGTAGATCCATTTTTGTATTTAAAAAATATCTCAAAATTATTGACTATCCATACCCAAACATTAAAACTTAGATCTCTAAAACGATAGATTGCAAATTCATTTTCTTCGTGAACAAGGGGTTTGCCTTCAATATAATCAACAAAAAAATCAATGCGGATTATACTAGGAATGAGAATTTTAAGATTTTCTTCTGTAAATTTAGATGGAAATAATGTAAATATTCTTTCCCAGTTAGGAGTACGTAGATGAGGTTGAAGCATTTTGTATAAAATGCCCACATTACATATTTTTTCTTTAACATCATAACGTTGCAAAGTTTTAATAAAAACTTCGGGATCTAAGCTTTTTATAGCATTATCAAAATAAGGTATTTCTCGTCTAATTTCTTCAAGCCAATTGGTCTCGACTAAAGGACCTGAAACTAATTGCGATGCATATGAAGAGTATCTTTTGTCAAACGGAACTTCTAGGGGTTCGAGGTTAAATAACGACGCTAATTCTTTTAAAACTTGAAGAAGTTCTTTAAAATTAGATGCATTTGGTTGGACGAAATCAACGATATATCCTACATCCAAACCGACTTCTTCAGGATTAGGAAGTTGAATAAGATACTTAAACATTTTTGTTTGATGATCCATTCTCTTGATTAAGGGATCATTTTCATCTACTTTGCCCTCAGATTTACGATGAATGAGCTCATCCAGAGATTGAAACATCGTTAAGCCCGGAAACTCACTATCCATTGCGTGACATTCAATAGCGCATCGATAAAAGTTATCGACCTCATCCATTTCAAACTTATTTTCTAAGTATCTAATAAATTTAACGCCCGGATGATCTTCACCATGAATGACACTAGAAAAATATAGAATGGAATCTATCCAACTGGGCCTTAATTTAGGAGTGTCTACATAAGGGCAGCTAAAGGCTCTTTCAAAAAAATCTCGGGAATCTAAATTACTTTGTACCATTCCTTTTAGTGAAGGTATAGGTAATTCATTATTTGGATCGGCAATGACTAATCTTAGTTTATCTTGGCAAGACTCTAAAATGACTCGATCAACATATCGAGCTATATTTGAAGCGGCTAAACAACGGATACGGTAGAGAGGGTTTAAAGAAAAATAGAGATCATCAATATGACTTCTTATGGTCTCTTCATTATCAAAATTGAAACATTTGATCAATCGATCATGAAAATAGGTATTCGTAGAAGACAGAAGTACATGAAATCGATGAATGGTAATATCATCTGTATCTTTAACTTGAGCCCAACGATTAAATAGTTCAAGGTTGGGAACTTTAAAGGGTTCATGTGCTTGGCAAGGTATCTTTTCAGAAAGAAGGGTAGTAATTCTACCATAGTTTAAAGTCGGCGGAATAGCATTCATATTTTTTCAAATTGTACTAAGGTCGATTTTTTTAAAAGATGGATGCAGCCTTTATCTGAATATGAAACGGCCTTGCCTGATGCATTTGTAATGTAATATTGAGGTTTGATCATCTTTACAAATGTCACTTTCTCACTCATGGCTCTCATTCTTCCAATAATCTTGTTCAAAGAGATTTTTCGTAGAAATGATATTATGTCGAAGTCAACTTCCGTTCGGGCCGTGTCGAAAATCCCATGATTTAGCCCTGTAGCAATAAAAACATAGTTTTTTGTCTCAAGTAATAAATCTTTGGGAGCTTCTTTCTCTAACACCTCTTCCATAACCAATTGGATGGCTAACCAAGATAAGTTAGCGTTGGTTAACTGAAAGAATTCTTGGAAATTATCATAAATAAAACGAATAGCTCCTTGATGCACACCCATTGGGTGTTGAGTAATTGCATCTTTAGCGATCGACCATTTAATTGCTGGATAGAGAATTCCAATCAATCCTAAACACCTTTCGAGAAATCGATCCCCTTTACAGCTTATTCCATGCTCTTTTAGATAAGCTTGAAATTTTTCAGGGATTGGATATTTCTTAGTAATATGGAAGTGTTCTCGAATAACTCTTAAATTTAACGTATAGGCTCGTTGATGTTGATGAGAAATCAATTTTGGGGCTTCGGCCAGCGTTCTTTTAGAGCAAATGTAGACAAGATGTGCGTGTAGGTCGCTTGAAGAACTGTTAGTTCTAGGAAAATGCTTTACATAACTATATTTTCTTTCACGAGTTACCGTATCTTGAATACTATCCCAAGGGTATTTTCCAATCAGCCTCATCAAGTAATCCAGATATTGTTGATATTTTGTTTCAAGTACGCAATCTTCTTCCGCTACAAACTTGGCAATATCATCTAGTTTATCTGTTATAGCTAGCATTGTTTGAGATAAGGTTTTAAGAAATCCCAAAAGAAGGTTTAACTTATAAGCTGATAGTTTTTCTATGGCTAATAAACAGCCTAAAATCGGTTTTAAAAAGGCTACTAATTCAATGTAGGCAAGCCCTTGTGAAAAAGTTTGTTTGGTTGCCGTTTCTAAAACAAATAGCCAATTATTATAAGTTAATAGATCGCTCAAAATTTCATACGACAATGATTTAAGTAGATCATTTGAAACGCCCTTCTTTACTCTTTCAAATCGTTCTTTTCCGAGAAGTGCGATATTGTTTAGCCATCTACTTCTATCATGAGGGTTTAAGCTTAAAAAATAGTTAACCAGACTTCTATCGTTTACAATCAGTCGAAGGCCGTCTAAATGGGTTTTTGAAGGGTTTGCAAGGAGTTTAGCTGCTGCGTCTACTTTTATTTCCGTTGCAACCGATTCAATGGTATGTAGAATGTCGTCGTGAAGATCAAATTCCCCCGGTTCTTCATCTAAGAAGCTTTCACAGGCGGAGAAGTATTTTAGCACTTTTTTTTCAAAATTTTGCCCGCGTCTACAATAGTGTTGGAGCTGTTCGAATAGATCGCTCTGCTTGCACAATAAATGAGTAAACTTATCCGACCAGTAATACGTAGATACAGATTGCAACGTTGATGTCATGTTAACCCTTAATGCCGAAGAGAATAATTTTCCGATCCTTTTAATTCCACACGATTACCGTGCACCAAAACAACTGAAAAAAGTGGATTCTTATTCAATCTCACGGAGCGCATTAGATTTTTACTCGCGAGTCCTCATAAAAAAAGCGGAGCTTTTTTCATGACAAATGTTCTTGTCGGGGCAACGCCCCCGCACCCTAGGCCATTTCTGACGTGCCCAAATCGCGTATACCGCATAACGGGGCTCTCGCTCGAACGTGCTAAAGCACGCCCATCGCTCGCATCCGCGATTTTGGCTACGCCATAAATGGCTCGGGGCGGAGCTAAAGCTCCGCATAAACCCGCCCTTGAAGGGCGACCACATTGCGGCAGGTGGCCTGCCGCCCTCGCCGGAGGCGAGTGTAAATTCAGCTATTTGTATACCGCCCTCCAAGGGCGGGTCTCGAGCGCCCCTAGAGGGGCGCCACCGAGCCATTTATGGCGACGGGAAAAATCGTCATAAATCGCGATGGGTAGTGCGTAGGCACACTCGGAGCGATAGCTTGCGTCAGCAAG
>JAGVJG010000076.1 GCA_020051235.1 Parachlamydiales bacterium
GGCGTAGCCAAAATCGCGTATGCGAGCGATGGGCGTGCTTTAGGCACGTTCGAGCGAGAGCCCCGTTATGCGGTATACGCGTATTTGGGCACGTCAGAAATGGCCGGGGTGCGGGGGCGGAGCCCCGACAAGAACATTCGTCAGGAAAAAAGCTCTGCTTTTTTTCTGACAACTCTCGAGTAAAAATCTAATGAACTTTGAGACGATTAACTAACTATTTAATTTTGGAGATGATCGCTTTCTTGAGCTCATCCAAACCGATCCCATCTTTAGCAGAAATTAAGAAGAATTTCTCTTTGGGGAAGGCTTTAGTGAAATCGGCGATATTGTCGGTGGAGGACTCCTCGTCGATCTTGTTGAGGACGACCAGATAAGGGCGAGAAAGAAGCTCGTCGTTATACTCTTGGAGCTCTTTTCGAAGGACTTTGAAATCGAAAGCAGGTGTGCGTCCATCAATGCCCGATGCATCCATGATGAAAAGGAGAAGACGGGTTCTCTCAATGTGTCGTAAAAATTCAAGCCCCAGGCCTTTATTGTAGTGTGCACCCTCAATAATTCCTGGAATGTCTGCGATAAAGACACGCTCTTTAGAAGGAGTTTCAAAAAATCCTAAGTTGGGAACGAGTGTCGTGAAGGGGTAAGGTGCAATTTTAACGTCGAGTTTACCCACTTGATTAATGAGAGTAGATTTACCTGCATTTGGAAAACCAATTAGGCCTACGTCAGCAATTAATTTGAGCTCAAACTCTACAAAACGATGAATGCCGGGCTCGCCGGGCGTGAATTGATAAGGAGCGCGATTAGTAGGAGATTTGAAAGTATCATTTCCTTTTCCGCCTTTTCCGCCGGGGCAAAGAACGACCGTTTGATTCGGTTCCGTTAAGTCAAAAAGGACTTCACCCGTTTCAATATCTTTCACTAAAGTCCCGCAAGGCACTTCAAGAATCAAATCTTCGCCGTTTTTACCATGACAAAGATTAGATCCCCCTTTTTCACCATCTTGAGCTTTGATCAGTTTTCTATTGCGATAACTTTCTAATGAAGATTGGTGGGTAGAGGTTTTTAAGATAATGGATCCACCGTCCCCGCCATCGCCGCCGCAAGGGCCGCCTTTGGGGATATATTTCGCGCGAATCCAAGCGACAGCGCCATCGCCGCCTTTACCAGCTAGGACTTCGAGTTTTACGCGATCAGTGAACATAATGGGAATTAAAATTGGGGCAGGCATTTAAGCCTGCCAAATGAAATTAAACGCCGGAAGTAACGGAAACTACCGTTCTATTGGTTTTGCGGAAAGTAACGATACCATCAACAAGGGCAAATAACGAATCATCATTCGCTCTTTTTACCCCTTTTCCGGGATGCCATTGGGTGCCTCTCTGTCTAACGAGAATGCTACCTGCTGTAACGAGTTGACCTGCGCCAACTTTTACGCCGAGACGCTGTGCATGAGAGTCACGACCGTTACGAGTAGAACCTTGTCCTTTCTTATGCGCCATGAGATTTCTCCTTTCTGCCCACTTTCTCGATACCGGTGATTTTCACTCGGGAATATTTCTGCTTGTGGCCATACGTTTTTCTTTCGTGGTGGCTTGGGCGATATTTCATAAATGAAAGCTTTGGACCTGCTGTCGTAGCGACAACTTCGCCTTTGACAACAAATTCTTTAATAAATGGGACTCCAACAGCCGGCTCGTCACCACCGATGTATAAAACTTCCTTAAATTCAACGGGTTTACCCGCGTCTACACCGAGAAGTTCGACATCAATGACTTCGTCTTTCGCTACACGATACTGTTTAGATCCAACTTGGATGATTGCGTACATAGGTCCTCTAAATCCTTGAAGTAATGAACATTCTAATAAAGGCCCTTATTTGAAATCAAACATAAAACCACCTAATGTGGATGAATACTATGAATATCGTCCTATTAAGAGTGCGCCTTAATCAAGCCGAGATCAATCAGTTAATTAAAGAATTTCCCGACTATTTATTTTTATCCTATCCAGACCCTGTCTTAAAGCCTATTTCTCCCGATAATTGGGCGCGGGTTGAAATTCTATTTGGCAATCAGGTAACGAAAGAAGAATGGCAATGGGCAAGCGCACTAAAATGGATCCACTCCCCCTCCCCTTCGCTCCACCGCCTCCCCCTGGCCGACATCAAATCTCAAGGAACTATTTTAATTTCCGACACAAGAGAGGAAAATAGCCGTCAAATCGCCGAGTACGTGATTGCCTCTACTCTCGCCTTTACTAAAAATCTTTTTAATTGGAAGGCAGCGGATCACTTTCCAGGACTTCTGTGGGATGCAAAATGGCGCAATTCCATGGGAAGTTTGCCGGGTCAGACGTTTTTACAGATCGGCATGGATAAGACAGGCATTGAAATCGCCAAATTTGCCCAGTTTTTCGGGCTAGAAGTCATAGGAATTGATAAGGAACGCTCATTTCACCCTTATTGCCATAAAAATCTCTCAATTAAAGATTTACATTCCGTTCTTCCGCAAGCAGATATTATCTCTCTTCATTTACCTCGAACGAAAGAAACGGCCGGGTGGTTTGGCATTCCTGAACTCAAACTATTAAAGCCTGATTCGATTCTTATTGTAACGGGATCCACTCCTCTCTTTGACCATCCGATAGATCCTGCATTACTTGAGCCCTTGAAAGGAGTCATTATTGATAGCTCATATCATGCTCCTATGGCCCCCTCCTCCCCCTTATGGCAACTATCTAATCTAATAATAACTCCAGAAGTAGCTCCCCGACCTAAATCACAAGATCGTGAAGCCTTCAAAATTTTCCGATATAATCTTCGTCAATATATCCACGACAACTTTATCGATATGAAAAATTTAATCGACACAAAGGTCGAACTCGAAGACACGATAAATATTGCAAATATTTAGACATCTGAATAATCTTATGCCCATCTTAAGGCCAGATAGCTCAGTCGGTAGAGCAGAGGACTGAAAATCCTTGTGTCGCTGGTTCGATTCCAGTTCTGGCCACTTTACCGGAAACGTTTCGTTTCCGGTTTTTTTATTTTAAGCTATAATGTTTTTCTTTTGTTAAACCTAATAGGACACAAAATGAGAAAACTACTATTCGCCTTAATAACCTTTACTACAACTTCCCTCTCTGCACTTCCCCAAGCCGTTGTTTTTGATTTCGGTGGAGTGATGACCTTCGAAGCTCAAAAAGATTTAGTGGTTCAATTTTTACAAAAAAGCCTTCATTTAACACCTGAAGAATTTGCCCAAGCTAATCAGAAAAAACACAAAGCCCTAAAAGAAGGCAAAACCGATTTAGAATTTTGGCTCGCTTATGCGAATGAAAACCATATCTCGTTGCCTGATGATTGGTCTCTTCAATTCATGAATGCCATGAAAGAAGCCATCGCGGTCAATCCGGAAATGTATGAATTAGTTGAAACCCTTAAGCAACAAAATTTGCAAGTCGCCCTTTTATCCAATATCAAC
>JAGVJG010000006.1 GCA_020051235.1 Parachlamydiales bacterium
GTAATCAATATCTTTTTTTTCATTCGGATTTTTGCATTATCAAGTTGAGAGGTTTTTGGACAATCAGTACCTCGAATTCTGTTCCGGGCACCTGTTTCCATCCAAGAAGGATGTGTGTGTTGATATCGATATATAAGGGGCCGGGTTTAGCAAAAGCAAATTCGGGCTCTACCAATCTAGGCTGAGAAGTCGAAGATGAAAACTCGGTATTAAAACCGGAAAGGGGGCCATGTTCGCGCCTAATGGCCGCTTGTTGGATATCTGTTAAACTCCCCCAAGAGACGTAGTGGCCCTTATATCTTTTTTGAAGAAAATTCCAATCCACTTTAATTGAATCGAGCCATGTAACAGAATTAGGAAAAAGGCGTCCCGTTTCAATACAATAGGAAGCTTTTTTTAAATCAAACATCGGATTGTCGAATTGCTGAAGCTGATGCATGAATCGATAAATTTTATCAGCGGAATAATCACTGATATCAGATCCTCGCCTTAATGGAGAGCCCGTGTAAGGAGAAGGATCTACATTGCGATGGTTTAAGCGCCAGCTAAACCACGCAAGTAAAGCAAGACCTGCGATGATGACACCAAATATCAACCAAAATATAAATATGTCGGTCGCGGTAATGGCAGCAAACATTAAATAATGCGGCGCTTCTTTTTCTCAGGAGGTTTTTCAGTTTTGATTGACTCTTGCTCAGGTTCACGCATAGCTTGGAAAGCATAGGTCACTTGCTCTTGAACAGTTACCGGAATGATGTCTTCAAAAACATCTTTTCCTTGACTAATCTCTTCTAAAGCAACAACAGCAGGATTTAGAATATCAGTTTTAACTCGCGGAGGACGTCCTGATTTAACTAAGTGGTTCACTAAATCGATCGCGTAATCGACCATTTCAAATTGACTTTTGAATTTGGCACTCAAATTCTCATTAGTCAATTTTTTTATTTGTTGCTCCATTTAACCTTCCTCAGAAAGAATGATGTTTTTGAGCTGCTCTTTGGCAACTTCTAGATTGTCGTTGATAATGTGATAAGTATATAGGTTTTGTTCATTGAGCTCAACTTCTGCGACGCGAAGCCGCTTTTCTATCTGTTCAGGGGTGTCCGTTCCCCGGTTTTCCAGCCTTTCTCTTAGGATGGTGAGGCTAGGAGGAGAAATGAAGATGGTAATAAGGGGTCTAATAGCCTTTAGCTTCCTCATCCCTTGAGTATCAATGATTAAAAGGGCATTTTCCCCCTTTTCTATCCATTGATCGACTTCAAAGTGGGTAGTGCCATAATAATCGTCATAAAGACGAACATATTCCAAAAACGCCCCTTGTCTAATCATTTTTTCAAATTCATCGGGAGTGATGAAATGATAGTGAACCCCTTCAATCTCATAATATCGCGGTTTTCGGGTCGTGTAAGAAATCGTTTGATGAACATGGGGCAAATCAGGCAAAACGGCTTGAACGAGCGTGGTCTTCCCTGTACCCGCGGGCGCGCTGACTACAAAGAGTTTCCCCTTCCTATTCGACATTTTGGGCTTGTTCCTTCAATTTCTCAAGCTCACTCTTGATGGCAATCACCCCTTGCGAGATTTGAAAATCTTGGCTTTTTGAGCCAATCGTATTTATCTCACGGCCTAATTCTTGAAGAATGAATTCAAGGGTCTTTCCGCTAGTCTCTTTTTCAAGCGATTTTAAATGCGCTTTAAATCGGACGATTTCTTCCGTGATATCAACTCTTTCAGCAAAAATGGCGATTTCTTTTAGCAAACGCTCATCTTCCGTCGACACTTCAACAAACTCTTGAATACGAGAGCGAAGCTTATCCTTCATTTTTTCAACCGTTTGCGGAGCGATTTCTTCGATGGATACAATTGCTTTTTTCAATAATTGTATGCGCTTCTTTTTATCAACTTCAAGCTCTTTGCCTTCTGTTTTTCTCATCTTATCTAAAGCAGAAAAGGCTTTTTCAAGGGAGCTCAGAAAGTATTCTTTGACTTTCTCGGATTTTTCTTCATGGTAGGTGTGAGTGAATAGCTCAGGTATATCTTTAAGCCATTCCAGTTTAAATGACTCCCCTCCCAACTCTTTACGTAAATTATCCCACCCTTTTTTTAATTCTTTAGCTAGGGCGAGATTCGGATGAACATCGAAATGATTGTCATGTTCAAAGAGTGCTTGCGCCCTTACTGTAAGATGGCCTCTACTCGCTTGCGTTTGCAAGAAATGTCGCGCATCACTTTCAAAAGGAGATAAAGATCGGGGCAAATGCGTTGAAATTTCTAGATGTCTGCGATTAACCGATTGAATCTCAACTATAATATGTAGGCCGGAAGCTCCTGCTTTCCCACGCCCGTAACCTGTCATGCTTTTCATGAAAGACATACTAAAAGAAAAAGAAAGCGATTTAAAGTGAAATCGCTTTCTTAATTTTAACTACTGGGAAATAGGAAGTTGGCAGACCACACGAATATTCGGATCTTCAAATCCTTTATAATTCTTAGGCGCATCAAAGTGAGTGCCACTCAAAATATGGATATCGCTAATTCTGCGAAGGTCGATGTTTTGACTGCTATCAGACTTAAACCAACCAGAGAAAAAACCTCGTTTATTGTCTTCTGCCGTATAGTTTCTTTCATCAAATTGATCTTCGCCATACTTAACATTGACTTCTTTGATTAACTTCTCTTCAACGACATTTCCCTTAAGAACGGGTCTACCATTTTGAGTGAAGCCAAAGCCATAGGGCTCAACGATCAATTTTTTGGTTACGATCTAGCAGAAACCTTTCGTTGTGATTTAATAGACGAGCTGCATAAACATAATCCCGTTGCTCCTGAGACTAAAAAATCTTACGCTCTCGCCAACCTGTATGAATTAGTCTTCGAATATGGAAAAACCCTGCTCACGAAGAAAGAAGGAAAAGAAGCATTTCAATATCTAACTGAAGTAAGAGGATATGATGCTACTAAGCTCTTGGCGACAGAATGGATTTATTGGCCCAAGGACGCACAAATCAGAGAGCACCTAAGGTCCCAACTACCTCCAGAAAGACATCACGAAATAAGCGAAATCAAACTCAATGGCGCAGGCGGAGATCTTTTTAGAGCAGCGCTTCCTTATAGAGACAAGTTCGGAAAAATACTAGGGTTTGCAAAAAGAGCAACTATCAAAGAAGGAGTTCCAGATTCCGATGGAAAGCTTTATAGATGGAGCTATACAGCTGGTCTCAAAAAAGATGATCTCTTCAACATTTATAAATGCAAACGCGAAAGCCAGCTTCTTCTCGTCGAAGGACTTCCAGATGCAGCCTATCTCCCTAGCCTTGGAATTCAAAATATCGTTGCTACAGGTCAAGGGGATTTATCTTCTAAGCACCTCGAAAGTTTAAAGATTTATGAAATAGAAAGTGTCGTCATTATTTTTGACAATGATTCTAGGGATAGTAAAGGGGAGATTGGATCTATTGAAAAGGCTAAAAAAGCCTCTGACATTTTGGAAGCAAATGGAATCAAAGCATTTATTCTTCCTCCTCACCTCCTCGGTCCGTTTAAGGATCCAGATGAATATGTCAAAGCCAATGGTCATGACGCATTTAAAAAATTGATCCAAGAAAAAGCTCAATCACGAGCAAGATGGCTTCCTTCTTATCTTGCTTATAAAGACGACCTAAACACAGACATGGGTCGTTATTCTGCATTAGGAAGAGCCTCCAAAGAATACGTTAAAATTGAAGATGCTTTAGACAAAAGTATCTTCAAGCAAGAAATGGAAGCAATTTTCAACCTTAGTCCTAATGAAATTGATGACATTATGGCTAAATCTCTAAAAGAGCAAAAAAAGATAGAGGAAGAGGATAATTACAAAAAGTCACTTGCAGATGCTCAAAATCTTATTTCACTCGGGGAGATAAAGAAAGCTGAGCAGATTCTTTCTCAACTGAAAAAAGAGCATAAAAAAGATGACTTTCTGCTTAAACCCTATACTGTAGAAAACCTCAAGCAAGATTTATCAACTATTCAAGAAGGCCTGAAAACTGGATACAAATCGCTCGATGCGACCATTCAAATTCCTCAAGAAGCCATCACCATTATTGCAGGAAGACCCTCACATGGGAAAACAACCGCATTACTTAATCTTTTCGTCAATATGGTCAGGCTCTATCCAGATAGAGAATTTTACTTTTTCTCTTATGAAGAACCTAAAAATCAAATTCTTTTAAAAGTTCTGAATATCTTAACAGGAGAATTCATCAACGAAGCCAATAACCTTGGTAACCTAGAGGGATATTTGAGAGGGGGTTTTACAAAAAATCCTAAGATCAATGAAGGAGTTGCTCTTCTTCAATCCTTGACTGAAAGCCACAGATTGGTTGTTAGCGATTTTCCTTATTTTGTGGATGACCTAAGCAAAGTCATCGCCAGTTTAAAAGAGCGGGGAAAAATGGGGGCAATCTTCATTGATTATATTCAAAAAATAAAATTCAAAGGAAGATCCTCTACAAGACAGCTAGAACTGCAAAAAATCTCTGAAACAATTCTGGAAACAGCAAAATTCAATTCAGTTCCGATCATTCTTGGGGCTCAATTTGGCAGGGGCAACACCAAGCAAGAAGTTTTACGACTCGACAACCTGCGTGAAGCTGGCGATATTGAAAACGATGCTAAGCTTGTTTTAGGTATCTGGAATGAAGCTAAGGAAAAATCAGACAGCAAGGGAGAAGCCCTCATGAGTCGAACTGTAGATTTCGATCTTGTTGTTCTTAAAAATCGCAATGGCCCATCCAATCAAACCATCTCTTTGGTATTTGACAGGCCCTTGTCTACACTAAAAGAGAAAAAATGAGCGATATGAACACTACCAAAGAAAAAACGAAATCAAAAAAAGTAAAAAAGCCTTCAATTCCACTTGTCGGCGAGCTCATTATCCCTCCAAAGGATACGGAAACAAGTTATCAACTCCATGTCGTTGATAAAAAAACGGGAAAAACCGTCGAAATCTTAGATTCTGTTGAAGACATGCAATTGCTTGGCATGTCGCTCAAAATTAAATCATCAGAAAAACAAGAGTGGGAATCCGCCATATCACCCATACAGAGCTTTTCTCCCAATCAGCTTGTCTCTTTGAAGAATATTCTGAATGAGATGGGTCCTACCGCTCAACGCTCTCTTATAGAAGAGGCTATTCAAAACATTATCGACCAATCGTCAAATAAAGACACATTTGCTCTTCCATCGCATGCTCTCATGTTTACGTTGCTTGCCATGTTTGCCGGAAAGCCAGATATGATTCCAAGAAGACTGTTAAGCAAGCCTCATTCCGAATGGACTGCAATAGAGCAAAAAGAAGCCGAAGAATTCTTATCTTCAATATTAAAAGTCGAAAAAAGCACTTCCTATTTGAATGGACGGGAAACCAGCGAAGAAAAATATATTGCAGTCGTAAGCGATAATCCAAAAGTAGAAGCGCAGGCTGAAATTGATATTTCACTCTTCAAATCGGACATTCACTTTAGAGAGGTTAGCTTAGCCCTTTATATCAAGCGCACATTTGGTGCTGAAGGGTTGCGACATCTTCTAGGTTTCTTAATTGGCCTAGAGGAAAATTTCAGAAAAGGGCACTTCATCTGGAGCGTTAATGATCACCTAGCAAGACTAGGCCATAGAAAAAAAGCTAATGGCACCTACGACCATGAACTAAAGAAGACTGCAAGCGAGATTATCAGAGTCTTTCAGAGTCTTTTTATCACGGCTAGAAAAAAAGAGGGGAAAAAAGAAGTTATCCAGGGAGAACGCCTTTTTAGCATCGATGGATTTAGGCAGGAGATATTCGATAAGGTTATCATTGATGAAAAAATCAAGCTCAGAGCCACTGATTTTTGGTATAAAAACGCATTTGAACCAAAAGATGGACAATCTGCCAAATATACCAAACTTCTAAAGAAAATTGCTCAAGAGAACCATCGTGAGCATCCCCTTACAATTTACCTAACTCCCTTATTAGCCATTTTCTGGAGAATGAATCCTCAACAGAAAATATCCATTCCTAGTTTAATGGACTGGTGCGATTTAGACCCGTCAGGAAGATATAAGATGAGGAATCTTAGATCTCTCGAGTCCGAGCTAAGCTACATGAAAGAGCATGGATACTTGGGGGATTGGTCTCACACTGGAGAAAAGTTTTTACCTTCTGAATGTACAGACCCTTTTAGCTGCTCTCTTACGCTTACTCCCCCCGAGTGGCTAGGACAAGAATTAAGACTTGTCCAAGCAAATAGAGAAATACCAGCACTGGAGAAAAAAGAAGATAAAATAGTCGGTATCGAAGAATTTAAGGAGATATACAAAAAATCAAAACTTAACGTGAGGCAATTTGGAAATCATCTTGGCATCACTGGGCAAATGGTCAGTTTTCTCCTCAATGAAAAGAGGCACATTACAAAAGAAGTCTCTGACAAAGTGAGAGCATTTGCCGATAAATTTTCGTAAACAAAAGCGACCTATCTGAATCACAAAGGAATATTCATTTTTATGCACTTAAACACTAAAAACTTAGGTGGAAATTGATATTCAAAAAAAGGGTAAGTTCTTGTAAACAGTGTAAACAAAATCGACCCTTCTTATGCACTGAAAACACCTTGTTTGTAAACAGAATCGCCCATCCTCAATCTCAATACCGCCCCCTCTCGTTCACGAGACCGACCCCTCTCAATCCCAGGCTGTTTTGTAAGCGATTGATTTTGTTAAACTTATCCTTAAGTAAACAACCCTAATTATATTCAACTAGAATATAAAATGTTTACAGCTTCGCAGTAAACAGGCTCTCTCCCGCTTCGCTCCGAGAGCCAATGAAAACCACATCTTGAAATACAAATGATTTGCCTAAAGCATTTTCTTTTATCAAAGTCGCTCCTTTCTCACCAGTTGCAATGTTTTTGCTAAAGAGCTTCAACTTAGAAATAAGTCAAACACATAATTTTTGAAAAGGTCAGTGACTACCCTTTAGTCTCGAGAAACACTCAATGTGATGCTAACCTTTCCGAATGTGTGAGTGACCTATTTGAAGAAAAACCAAAAGATTTGTGCAAACCCTTTTTTGTACTCGATTAGCAAATTATTGATCATGACGACAAGGACCCCAAACCTCTTTAGTATTGCTGATATAAGGATCAGAAAGCTGAATTTAGATGCTAGGTTGATGTCCTCTCAAATAAAAATGGCATCTTGTAAACAGTGTAAACAAAATCGACCCTCTTCACTCACAATATTGAAACGTAACTCATTCTGAAGTCTGGGAAAAATATGAATGTTTTTTTATATCAGAAAAGTGATAAAAACCCCGCTCAGTGGAGTATGAATAGATTTCTTAGATTTATCAACGAAAGGATTTTGAATCGAGAAAGAAGTTTGTAAACCTGTGTAAACAAAAGCGACCTTCCTGATTCACAGGAGTTATTTTTTTTGAATCTGTTTTTTTTGCCATATATGAAAAACATCTCTAGATCACAGTGTGGAATCGAAAATAGGATGAATGGCGAAGTTTTTGTAAACAGTTGTCAACAAAGCCGACCCCCGTCATTCACAGCATCTCCTGTGATTTCCTTTTTTTTGTAAACAAAAT
Source organism: Parachlamydiales bacterium (assembly GCA_020051235.1). Taxonomy (GTDB): domain Bacteria; phylum Chlamydiota; class Chlamydiia; order Chlamydiales; family Parachlamydiaceae; genus CAZABG01. The sequence continues at coordinate 7,610 of JAGVJG010000006.1, forward strand.
CGACTGATCTGAATCACGAAAACCGACCCCTCTTAATCACAGTAACATTTTTTCAGGAAGCAAAGAGCCGAGTTAATGATTATCTTTCTTGCCAGACAGAAGAATTCTCATTTTTTTCTAGTTTGGTGATATTCTCCGTCGGCTGAGTAATCTCCGAAATGTTATTCGGGCTTTCGTCTTTGAACTACATTCAAGCGATCGGCTACAGCCAGCTATCCGAAAGACGATGGTGGATAATTGAGCTTCTTATACCAGCAGTTTGTGGCTAGATGACATAGCTATGCCGTTAAGTGAATCATGGTAGATGGTCAGAAACGCCGTTTACCTGACTTGGATCGCAAGAATCTCTGCATCACACCCTTTGGTTGGGTGATCCGCCCCCTATGTCGCCTTCTTAAGTTGTTAGCGCCTTCCAAGTAAGTAGTTATGCAGGCCCCTTCGCCGCGTTGATGACTTATTCAAGACTGGCCACTAAAGTTACGAAGATCGGTTATGTGTGCAGTCGCCCTCAATCCATGGATAGGTTTTTGTAAACCGTGTAAACAAAATCGACCTTTCTCATGCACATCACAAAAAAATCCCAGGAATATGGACTAACAAACAAGTGGAAGGTTGGGCATCCAGAAAGCTGGGTGTATGGGAAAAAATATTTCTGGTTTTAGTGGGGGAGTGGAATTTTACGTTATGATGAGAAATATTTTCCCCTTCTCGGATTTCCTAAGTAGCTCAAATACAGTAATCATTGAATCAGGATTCTTTTTCGTGATTGATATCGTCAAAAAAAATTCATTATTTTTGAAACCATTCATAAATATTTGACTTCTGGGACATAATACTGTAAAAGAATACTGAGACTAACATAAGAAAGTATAGAAAATGGTTACTCTGAAGTCTTGTCTAGGCTTACGAGTAATTTCATCCATCCAAAAGTGGTGAAGCTTCAATGAGCTGTTTTTCATGCGAATTTATCGTTAGTCACTGATTTACAAGTGTTTACGCAACATAAGTTTTATTATCAGACGTTAAATTAACGACTCATTAGCTCAATTCTTTAAGTTCTCAAATCCCCCATCTATCCAATCAATCTACTCAATCTAGGCGTGATTTTTTAACATGGGGGTTTTATGGTTCGCTCTTTTCTATTTGTCTCTCTAATTTTTCTTGTAACTGGTTGTGCGGCAATGCCGGAATTATTCAAAGCCGTCGAAGACATCGCAACAGATACAGCTGTTAAAGTGGAGATCGACAAAGAGGCTTTTCAAAAAGACACTGATGTGACAGTTTCCGTCGAAGTGAAAAACAAGGACAAAGATCCAGTTGTTCAAATTCAACAGGCACCTGCGAAATGATGCCAACTGAGCTAAAATAGATGCTTTCGCAGGTGTACATGACCTGTGTGAAGCCCTATCAATTAATTGGGCTGATTGTTATGATCAGCCTGATCATTGGATACAACAGTGTTCTTGCTCTGGGGAATGATAATCCCATAGAGGAGGCTGCTGAGAATGTGATTAAGGAAGAGACAGGGATAAGTCTCGAGCTTACCCCTGATCAAAACCTAAATAAGCTCGTCCATTGATCCTGAGACTTCATCTGAATGAGGCGCTAATGGTGCGATTCCAGTCGCGTCATTAGCTGTCTTATTCTTTCCTTTTTTCTCCGATTTTTTTTGATCGGCTTTCCACTTTTCAAAGGCGGTTAAGAATCCTGATTCGTTGGCAACGGCTGAATTGATAATTTGAGTTTCTGTCTTGTTGGTAGCTTGAGCGATTTTACGGACATAAGCCACCTTATCGTCCTCGCGGAAGTGTTTTTCGCAAAAAACCTCGTATCCCTCAACCTTGACATGTTCGATTTTTTTAGGCTCTTCAGATTGTTGAAAAGGTTCAATTTTATGATTACTTAGCTGTTGAGAAGCTGCTTGGATAATCTCTGGATGATCTTGAACTTCTTGAGGAACGACTGGCATTGTCTCATCGCCTAGCTCACCATGGATATAAACGTTTCCGATGACATCCGGCATAAATTTGCGCGCTCCTCCGGAAAGGCAGCGGCAAAATAACATGTCTCTCAAATGCGTCTGCCAATTCTTTTTACCGAGGTATCCTGCCTTTTGTGCTTCTTCTACCGTGTATGCATAATCGATGTGTTCCTTGTCTTCACGACGCTTAAACCGGATGACGCATCTTTGTTGGGTAAGTTCGATCAGTTTTGCAGAATGGCCCGATCTGATAATCATGGCATTCATCATTTGGGCGCTGATCGAGACTTTACCCTCAATGTTATGTAACCCTCCATTCAAACATGCCATTGGAGGCAGTCCTAATTCCCTGGCTGTTAAAACAACAGCGATTACCCCGCCAGGTCCTAGCTTTTGATAAAATGGGCATTTACCTAATTCATGCCCCCACTTAAAAATCTCCTCTGCTTCCAAATTTTTTGGCAACATCTGAGTATCTGATAATGTCATTGCGTAATTCATAATTAGCTCCTTAGTTTTTCACACGCATGGTGATTTCTTCTTTTTCAAAAATTTTTATGCCTGGAATATTTCGAATACCTTGCTTGACAGCTTCATCGATCTTTTTTTCATCAAGAGTAAGATATTCACGAGGAATGGATTGTTCATCTTCGAGCTCCCAGACCCACTTTTTCACTTTGGAAAGTTTTCCATCTTCCACTAGCATTTCTCGCGATTTGCTGATAAAGGAGGAATTATTGGTGGAAGAGGCTTGCTTGAGGTATTCATCCAGCTTGTTTTTAAGATTGTTTTCAATTTGCTCTAATTTCAATTCGTACTCTTTGACGATTTTGTTTACAGCCTTTTGAAAGTCAAGATGCGGGCGAACAATGGACAATCTTGTTTCATCCAGCTGCTTGCGGATTTTACGGGCTTGCAAGCTCATAGAAAGCGCTTGGCTGGCGTTCTCTTCATTTACCACTTCATGTTCCGATGCGCGGGAAATGAGAGGGGTAAGATCAAGCTTTTTACTAAGCAATTGCTGAGCTTGCCCTACTGTCATGCCTCCTGCTTCGATTTTCATTACTTCGTTTTTTTTAATAGCCTCGTTGGCCTGTTCAAAATCAAACATGTTTTTCTCCTTAATCGAAAAATAAAATGAATAAGAGTGCTAGAAGACTCCCCGCACCAGCCTTCCTTTGTCTTCCGCTTTTAGTTAATGGGATTTTAATTGCGCGGGAGATACTGCTCTTGGCTCTGCTAAGCCCGATCAATTTTTTCCAGCTAAAACCGCCTTTATTCATAATCAACCTGCTTTTTTAATTGTTGGATGGATTGTTGTACAGAAAGCTGGTAAAATGGAAACCTGGTTTTCCAGATTCTCATCCACCTCTTCGTAGTCGTGAGCATTTTCTTCCTCCCATTGGTCAATGCAATCATCTGAACAAAAGGCTAACTTCGAGTCATATTTTGTTTCTAAATAGTCATCAGAATTGAAATACTCCTCGCACATCGCACACTCGATGAACCTCGGTGCATACATCTCGTCAATCATTCGATCTGTTTGTGCTTCGTAAGCAATTTCCATCCTGTCAATCCAATCCATTCTTTTCTCTTTTTTAGACTCTACAATCCGTATTACACAACACGATATGTAATTGTGGATATTTTTCCTACTAGAAAAGCATATTAAAACCAAATAAATTAACCTTTGGAGGCTTGTGAGTACATTTTTTATATAACCGCTATTTAAAAAAATGAAAGAGCTCGACAGCGCTTAAGAATAAGCGTTCATCGGCTTCATGATTGGTGTATTCGATGATCTTTGGCAGCTTCCCTTCCCTGTCTAAGAGAAGACAGATGCGCCTTGAAATATCAATGCCCTGACTAGCGCGCATAAGATATCGATAAGCCGCTGTTTGCAATTGCCACGATAGGCTTGCTTGCTGTGGTGTTTTTAAATCTATGAGAGTCTCGGTTTTATCTCCTTTAATGGTTGCTACCATATCGAGCTTGCCCGTGATGAGATACTTGCTGCAAGAAAGCCTCATTTCGCTTACCCAAACCTCTTCAACCATCGTATCAAACCATTTAACAAAGCTCTCAACGTAGGGCCGGCAGTCATCTTCTACTTTTTCAATGAGCAGATTTTGTGTGTACAGCTCGCAGTATTTGTGAACCCGAGTTCCTCTATCTGCAGCCTTTGCAAGGACTACAGGATCAATTCCATCAAATGAGGTGTATGGTTGAAGAATTTCTGTAACCCGGGCATATCCTTGGGGAATGTCATCTGAATTATTCATTTTTTCCTTCTCTTTATCGAGTAAAATCATAAAAAGAGGACGGACTGTCCCCTTTTCATTTGGTTTTCTTTTTCTTTTCTAAATCCTTTTCATAAGCAATTGACAGCTTGCGAAATTGCGATCCTAATTTTTCTAGGTCAATTAGAAGCTGCCGGACTCGAAAGAGGCAGGAAACGGTATATTTTCCAGATTTTTCACTATCCCTTTTAGCTTTAATGAGGTCGTACTTGAACGTCTCCGTTAATTCAAGAATCTCGCTCATAGAGCTCTCTAGAGTTAGTGAATCTAAAAATGCTTTATCTACTTTTTTCCTGTCCATAATTGAGTCCTTTTTTGCTTGAGGAATTGGTTAATTTAAGGCTAGCATAATGCCAATCCCTGTAAAAATTCCTGAGAGGAATAACAGCGGCATAGGAAGAAGCATTTTGCGGAATTCCACCTTTAGGGGGGCTGGTCGCCAAACTTGA
>JAGVJG010000177.1 GCA_020051235.1 Parachlamydiales bacterium
CTCGAAAAGACGCACACAGGTGACCGCTGATCCATTCCTAGTAGCATAGTCATAAAAATTCAGTCTGTCTTCAAGATTGAATTCATTGAAATTATCTTCAAAATAATCATAAATGGCAGATATTTCATCATTCGTGCGCTTTTCAGAAATCCATTTATTTAAAAATCGAGAAGGTACTTTAGAATAAATATCAGGTTCAAAATCATTTAAAAACCGAATTTGTTCATGCACGGAGCTGTGAGCGAAGGTATAATCAATTAAGTATTCAATTCCGACAGACAAATTTCTAAGTTCTTCATACACTTTATCTACGCATCTCGGAAAAGAGAGAGCGCGAGCTAAAAATTTAGTTCGGAAAGTAGAGGCGCATGCTCTTTGCCAGTGATTAATAAACTCATAATCAACGCCATTCGGTATAAAAATATCAATACACTGATCAATGTCACTTTTTTCGGTGATAAGTTTTAAATCAATACATAATAATGCGATTTCGTAAGCGCTCGGAATACTTCTGGCTACTGCAAGAAGTCTATCTATCGAAGGAGCTGAAGAAATGTTCTTTTTTTCTCTTTTTAAATTGTGTAGGGCGCTAATAACATTTGATACGCAAAGTCGGTAATGGGTCGCATCTAAATCGACAGGATCAAATGCATGAGCAAACAAAATTTTAAAATAAAGGGAAGTCTCTATTTTTTTTCGTTTAAATAGCTCATCTACAAACACTTTTAAGGTTTGTTTTTGGCCTTTACACTTTGCAACTATACTTTTAACGCTTCCATCGGAAAGAGAGTGTACATATTTGCGAAGCTCTGCACTTTCATATCGTTCTAGATGAGGAAATAAAATTTCCGGCGCTTCAAATCGCTCTTCTTGCATTAATAAAAATGCAAGACCGCTTGATAATTCCGGGTAGCGCACTCGTAGTTGTTCAATCGTAGGTAAATCGAGGTTAATGAGAGCGGGATCTGATTGTAGAAGACCCAGATTTATTTCTTTTACCGGAGGTGTTTCATAGATCGGTATTTGCAGTAATTTGGGGAGAACATAGTTTAGAATTTCTTCTTTATTTTTGATTTTGGGAAAAAGCTTGCAAAAGAAGGTAAAGGACTTGGTGAAATGCCATTTCAAAGCCGTTTTTAATGCTAGCGTGTATAGTTCAAGTTGTTTTGATACGGGTTGAAGAGCAATATATTCATAACCTGCTTCAAAAGTATCAATAGTTTGAAAGCTCGCAATTATTAAGCTTTCTTCTCTGCTATGAGTTTTTAAGAGACCTTTATAGGTAACAACTAGTTTTGGAGAAATCAGAATTCGAGTTGATTCTAAATTTTGTTCCGGAAGAGAAGTGAGTAGAGTATTGAAAGTGCTTCTATCGCTATGTCTAAGGTAAAGGGCTTGTACGATAAGAAATAGCAATGAATTCGATCTATTTTTTTGAAGTGCTTCTCTTAACCCATGTATGTTTTTATATGAAGGTTTGTAATTTTTAAAACTTAAATCAAGGACAAGACCCCGATCGAGGGTTTTTAAACCATAGGCATCTTGCCAAGCGTAGCATATGTCAAAGATCGATTCGAGATCCATTTTAGAGTTCAATAATTCTCCAATAAAGGAATCGAATGATTTCTTTGGTCCTTGCTTTACAGCAAGAGGCAGAGTTATTTTTACACCTTGCAAATGAAGATTTACAAGAGCCTGTAAAATGAGAAGAATATAGATCTCATAACTGTTGTCCGTATGCGATTCTAGACAGGAGGAGAGTTTTTCAATAAAGCCTTCTTTGAAAAACTCCTCATCGCTTTTTTCACCCTTAACGGTTTTGTATAAAATAGCGTTTAAAGATGTATTCGGTGTTTCGTTGCCTTTCAGCTCTTCTAATTGAAGCCTAGCCCAAACTTTATTGTTGGCGGTTTCTGGATGTTTTACGGAATTAATACTATATATACGATGTAAAAAGGGAATAAGTAAATTTGAAGTACACTCCACACTAATCGTCTCAAGATCTTCTTCTACTCTAAGTTTGACTCCATCTTTTTCAAACATCTCCTCTCTTCCAAGTTTTTTCACCCAGTTAATATCCAAGCAAAAATCACTTGAACCCAAAGGAGTAGGAACGCAGTAACTGTCTCTTTTTTTATCTATAATGTTGGGTGCTTTTGGGCGAAGCCAATTTTCAATATTTGTAACGATCGCATCTCTATCTTGAGATGCTCCAATATCTGCTAAAACTTCTATTACATCTTTGACGATATACTCACGATCAAGATCACACGCGTCCGGAACTTTGAATTGAATATCGAGGTCTTTAAAAGTTTTGTTGAATTCACGGGCAATTATTGCCCAGTCTTCCTCAGTTAAAAATTGACTGAGGTCAATATCTAGAGCTTCTTTAAAATATCTCTCAATATAGCTTCTGCCTAGGATTTTAAATACGAATGAGCCGTTAATAAAAAAAGTTAGATTTTTTCCATACGGTTTATTCTTAACGGCTTTTGCTAATCTTTGTAAAAGATCTTTGATCGCAATATCGACATTAATTACGTTCGGTATGCTAATGTTAATTTTTCTATTTAAGACGTCTCTAAAGCGGTTTTTTTCATCATTTGACAATGGGATCGAAGGAGGAGGAGTTTTATCAGGATTAAGTTGTTTGTCTTTAATCCACCCCTTCGAAATTAAAATTTCAATTAGTTTGAGAGGTTTTGAGGGCAATTTGTTTACGATTTGAAGAAAACTATAAACAACTGATGTTGTATCACCGACGAACATAAATAATTTTGTTTAAATTGATTCGATAGACTTAATACTATAACCTTTTAGGATAAACTTATGGAACCAACATTTTTTATTGAAACTCCTACCCAAATGGAATTTATTCCTGTACTACGCTCAAAACAAAGTGTTTCAAAAACCAAATATATAAATGATGTAAAAATAAAATGCTTCACCTGTGGTGTTGATGAGAGTATACAATGGAGAAAAGTTGAGAATATTTGGTATTGCAATCAACATGGACTTCAAGCTTCGAGAAAAGCCCCAAAAAAAACCAAAGCTGTGCCGTTAACTAGTGGACGTAAAAGGAAACCTTTATCAAAGGAAAAAGTCGTACCCCTATTTAATCTCAGAAAACCCTTATCAAAGGTTAGAGTTAAAAAAGATCCTCCTAAAACTCCTCCCATAGTTGTTGAAGAAACCCATTTTTATTTAGAAGACTTACTGCTCTCATATCTTCAAAATTTAGAAAATTATAGACGGCTTCGCGAAAGGGACATTAAAGAAACTAACATTCGTTTAGAAGCGGCGGAGGCTGCAATGGCTAGACTTTCTAATAATACACAGTATCTAAATGAACGGCTAGAAGACCTTGATGATGAATTATTTTGGGACCGTCTAAAACCCCTAATTGACCCTTGCGAACTTGGATAAACTATGAGCGTTACCTTTGCCCCTTTTATAAATCCTTTAATGGAGCAAGCGGCCCTCGATTTAACGTTAAGAATGAGGGAAGATCGGGTAAAAAGGCGGCGCGATCTCATGGAGACGGAGGGTCGGCTTTTTAAATATGAAAATCATGCCGAGATCATTTCTGAAAGGTCTAAGCGGTTAAGAGAATACACCATTACTAAATTGCCAGCTGAGTCTTCAAGACTATTACCTCAATATCCTTCGGATCTTATGCAATATTTCACTTGTAGAATTCCCCCGCCACCTCACACGCAGATTCAAGCTAAGAAAACAGAAAGAGTAATTGATCATTCATTTTGGGAAAGCTTAGAACCGCTTGTGGATACAAAAGACGATAGATCATTTTGGGAAGAGTTAGGTGAATATTTTGAGGGGGAGAGTTTAGAAATGCAAAACGGAAAGAGAGGGATTTGAACCCTCGATACCCTTTAGGGGTATGCGTCCTTAGCAGGGACGTGCTTTCGGCCACTCAGCCATCTTTCCTTGAACGAGCAATAATAGTAGTGTTTTGATGAAATTTACCGCAAGTCTTCTGAGGAGGGACGTGTAATTAAACGGACCGGCCGTTTCCATGTTAGATAAAGAGTTAACCATTGAACTGCGACGAGGACACGATTATAAAAGCTAATCAAATAAAAAATATGAACCACGCTCCATACCCACCAGGCAATAAAGCCTGAAAACTTGATATTTCGAAACACTCCAACCGCTTTTCCTCTTCCAATGGTAGCGAGATTTCCTTTATCAAAATATTTGAACGGGGCTGTAGTCTTCTTAAGGATTTTTTTAGAGATGTATTGAGCTTCTTGAATAGCTACCGGAGCAATTCCCGGTAACACTTGACCGTTGAATTCAAAATGGGCCGCATCGCCAATTACAAAAATGTTTGGATGATTCGGAATACTTAGATCGTCATTAACAATGACTCGTCCTTGACGGTCTAATGGAACATTTAATGATTTTAATAAAGGAGAGGCCTGATTACCGGCTGCCCATATTACATTCGTCGTTTCAATAAATTGTTTGTTGGTTTTTACCCCATTATCATTTATTTCTTCGACTTTTTCGTTTAACAAAACTTTGACGCCTGTCTTTTCTAGCGCATTTTTAGCTTTCTCCGCTAAGTCGGGCGGATAACTGGGTAAAATTTGTTTTTCACCCTCAATTAAAAAAATCTGACTTTTTTCAGGTTTAATTTTTCTAAAGTTATTAAAAAGGGTTCGATGGGTTAATTCGGCTATGGCCCCTGCCATTTCAACGCCAGTGGGACCTCCGCCGACTACCACAAATCGAAGATGGTTCTGCGCTTCTTGAATGCTATCCATTCGTTCTGCTTCTTCAAAAGTAGTAAGTAGGCGATCTCGAATAGTTAAAGCATCATTTAAAGTTTTAAGTCCTATCGCATCTTTTTCCCACTCGGGGTGCCCAAAATAAGAGTGTCTTGCACCAGGGGCGACGATTAAATAGCTAAAAGGAAATTGAGCGCCATCTTTTAAATGAACAATATTTGCATCGCTATCAATGCGATCGACTTCGCCCATGATCACTTGTGCGTTTTTTTGATTACTTAAAATATCTCTAATAGGAGCGGCAATATTTCCCGGAGATAAAGCACATGTAGCTACTTGATAAAGAAGGGGTTGAAAAAGGTGATGGTTCATCTGGTCAATGACGTAAACTTCTCCTTTAAAAGACTTTAGCGCTTTTGCTGCGTTAAGTCCTCCAAAGCCACCCCCGATAATAACAACTTTTTCGTAAGCCATCTATTAGGTATAGTAATCATATTAGGTTTTGCGCCAAGAGATTTTATGAGTGAAAATATAGAAGTTAAAATTGCTCCTCATTCGAAAGAAGCGGAGATGATGGTATTAGGATGCATGTTAACCAGTATAAATGGTTTAAACATAGCTGCCGACCAACTGGATGACACCGATTTTTATTTTTCCGAACATAAAATTATCTTTCAGGCACTAAAACGCGCCTATAAAGAAGAAAAGCCGGCAGACGTCCACCTTATTTGTGAAGAGCTTAAAAGAGTGGATAAGCTTAAAAGTGTGGGCGGGGCTCTATACATCACAACCCTTGCTCAGTTTGCGGGAACTTCTGCCTTTATCGAAGAGTATGTTGATCTTGTAAAATCGAAATCGATTTTACGAAAAATGATTCATGCTTCCCAAACGGTCGAAAAAAAAGCGCTTGAAGAACCTTCAGATGTGAATCAGGCTTTAGATGAAGCTCAAAACTTATTCTTTGTAATTAGCCAAACGACCAATGCCACTTCTGGCAAGCTTCTGCAGGATATTTTTAGTGGCGTTAAATCGGAATCGGGCGAATCCTTTATTAAAGCCCTGGAAGAGCGTCAACAACGATATCAAACAAGAGGTCCCGAAGATCCGGGAATTACGGGTGTCGCCACTCACTTTACCGATGTAGATAAAATGTTAAACGGGTTTAACCCGTCTAACTTGATGATTTTAGCAGCTCGTCCGGCTATGGGTAAAACCGCGCTGGCTGTCAATTTTGCAGAGAATATCTGTTTTAAAAATAGATTGCCTGTCGGCATTTTCTCGCTTGAGATGAGTGCTGAGCAGCTTGTTCATCGTATCGTTTGCTCTCAAGCGGAAGTCGAATCTGACAAAATCAAAACCGGAAGTCTTAATGGCCTAGAGTTTCAGCGTATCGTTGCCGCCGTTCACAATATGCAAGAGCATGTGATGGTCATCGACGATCAGCCTGGCTTAAAGATTACAGATTTAAGAGCACGCGCTCGCCGAATGAAGGAAGTTTATGGCATCCAATTTTTGGTTATCGACTATCTTCAGCTAATCACCGGTTCAGGCTCCTTCAAGGCAATGGAAAACCGTCAAAACGAAATTTCTGAAATCTCAAGATTGCTCAAAAATCTAGCGAGAGAGCTGAACATACCCATTCTCTGTCTATCCCAGCTTTCAAGAAAAGTGGAAGAAAGACAGGGTCATCGTCCAATGATGAGTGACTTAAGGGAATCGGGATCGATCGAGCAAGATGCGGACGTCGTTATGTTCTTATTAAGAAGAGAATATTACGATCCCCATGATAAGCCCGGCCAAGCCGAGCTCATCATTGGTAAAAACCGCCACGGAGCGGTGGGTTCTATAAACCTAACTTATCGTAAAGAGATTGCGCAATTTGCGAATTACACACCCTTGAAATATCAAGGGGCGCCTGCCAACGAAGAGGCTTTTGCTGCATTTTCGTAAGCAGCTAGTTGAGCGAGCATCTCCTTGTCATGGGCGATAATTTTTACCACCATCAAGGTGGGGTTGAAATTAAACATATATTTATAACAGTAATGGAGTTTGCCTCCTGTTATCCCAAGCTTTTGACATTCCCAGGCAAAATTGCAAAACCTCTCTTTGCTCAGGGATTGAAAGACCGTATAGGCCGCCATAATCCCACCCGGATTATGGTCTCCGATTGTGCAAAGTATTTCGGTCTCGGTTAAAGAAGAAAAAGGGTTTACAGTAGTCATAAAAAATTCCTTTAAAGACAAAAATTGGTGTAAAAGCTAGTATTGAAGCGATTATAGGAGCATCTTATGAAATTAGTAACTTATTTTCTTATGGCATTAACATTAACTTGCGGCGCAACAAGCACTGAGCAAAATGATGAAAATCATACTCATCTCGCTTGCAAAGAATGCGAATAATTAAAGTAGGGGGCGTATTGTTCAATTGCCCATCTATAAACAAATTTTTGCATAAAACCTGCTAATCCCTGTCCGGGATTTGCTAATTGTTTTGCTTTCTCAAGCATTTGGGCAACCTGTTTTCTAAAAGAACCGTTAAGTTCAAAAAGAACGCTTGATTTTAAGCATTTTTCATTTGAATAAAGACTGCCCGCAAGTTGCCTTGCAGTTATACGATTATTTAGCGCATCGCGAAAGGCCTCCCAGCTTTTATCACTTATTCTATACTCGGTAATGAAATCCCCGTCCGGAATGATGATTAATTTAACATTCGTTAAATCTTCTTGATTGGCTAAAAGCTTATTTAATGCATCGCGTCCTGAAGAATCAAAAGCAACGTAGCAATTATATCCCGATAGTCTTATCGGCTTTTTCCAATATATATTAAAGTGAGCGGCTCGTGAACTCTCAGGTACACTACAACCTTCTCTAAGAGGCCTACACTTTAAAAAGGCAGCTGCAAAATATTGAGAATATAAATTGTCCTCTTGAGGGTCTTGAGGATTATCGTATCCAGATAAAGTTCCATGGGAGTTTGAAACAATTGCTACATCTTTCAGTTCTAAAAGCTCTTTAATTATTTGAGATCTCACCCAGCCCCGATGACATATAGGATGGATGTGATCATTTTCATGAAAGGTGATATGCATACTTTGCGGTTGACCAAGTGGCTTGAAAACTAAAATAGTGCCCCCTCTTGCAACAAATCTTTTAATATCCGTTTCGGGATAAAAGTTTCTTTTAAGCCAGACAAGACCCTCTTCGGAGACGCCTGTTCTATTGATCCCATTTTTTGTATTTGAAAAGGTCAGTGTTTTTAAATAAGCTAAAAATTTTTGTGGAAAAACCCCTTCCACCATTGGTAAAGGGTAGTGAGGTCGAAATGGATCGGTAGAAAAGTTGTAAAAGGCTCGTCCTACAGCATTATAAAAATTTATACCTTCAATGGTGTCAAAATCGATATGCGCGGCTGCTAATTCAAGAATTTTTCTTCGCGATTCATCTAAATCGATTTCATATCTACTTCTTCCGCATTCAGTATGTTTGGCCACATAAGAATAAAACACTCTTGAAAGTGTTCCTGAAGGATACAATTTCAAATCTCGTGACAGCCAATGGGTGGTTTTAGATGCCGATAAAAGGTCTGCAAGAGGTTTTAAAGCTGGATTAGTTGCGTAGATACTGGACACGTTCAATTCCCGACTTATTTAGTGTTATTTTAAATTTTTTGGTCTCTACATGATCCGGATGTTTATTTTTCAAAATAAGAAATAGATAATACCCTTTAGGCAGTCTCTTTTCTTCGATTTTTAAACTTTCTGGATTAAGTCGAAGCCGGGTTTGAATGGAGTCATTCGCTTTTTCGATAAACTTGTGAAGGTTTAATCGAAATAAAGAGGTAATTTCCTGCCTGCGAGAGCCTTTTTCAAGCACTCCTGGTTTAAAGCTAAACCCTTTTTTATAATAAAGGCAATTTTCAGGAACAAGAATGGGTAAATCTTCTAAAGGTTGGATTTTTGCTCTTTCAGCCAAGATATCTTGAGGAACTTCTCCATCTATAAAAAGCACAGACTCTTGAAGTGAGCCCAATTTCTTATTCTGAGCCGTTTTTAGCTCCGTTGAATAATCGGGAAACCAGCGCGTAAAATTTTTCCAGTAAACGTCCTTTAGCCCTTCTTTAAGTCGGTCTTTTAAGATGTAAAAGATAACGACTAGGGCTACGAAAGGAAAAGAGGTGATAGCAAAATTGCTAATTTTCCACGTAAAAAGCACCATGTAAAACATCATGGCGATGCCGGCTGCCGCCATTCCGATTAAAGGGGTATGTTTCTTTTTGACTTCAACCCGACTGTTTTTTATCTGAAGCGCTTCAATCATGTATTTGTTCAAAAGAGAATAGCGCATCAGGAGCTCTTCTTCTTTTTCTTTTTTTGACTCTTTTAAAATCAAAGAACTAAGTTTTTGATCTATCTCTTCTGAGGGGGTGAAATCGCCTCTTCGAAAGAAATCAAGAAAGGCAGTGAGGTAGCTATCGATCAATATCGCGAAAAATTCATCCGTCCATTTGAAAGTTTCTAGAATGGAGGGATTTTTGTATTTAGACTTGATTTGTTGGAATTTATCCAAATTTTGTTGAATCAAATCTGCCATATTCAAAATCGATTTTTCAAATTCGGGGCTTAAGTTATGAATGGAGGGTCTTTCCAAAATCTCAATCATCGATTTGATTTCATTTCTCAAAGTGCTTCTAAAGATATTTCCATACATTTTTAATTCATGGATAACATCGGCTTCACTTCCCTTTTCAACGAGAGTGTCTAAACGATTTAAAGGAGAGTTGATTTTATCTCTTAACAAATCGTCGAAAGACATATTAGGCGTTTTGAAACGGACGATATTTGTTTCATCACCGTAAAATTGCTCTTTATTGTAAGTCTCACGATTGATTTGAAGCGATTCAGGTACGAATAGAAAAAATTCCTGAAAGAATTCATTGGTAGTTTCTTCAGGATGAAGTTTGAATTCCGATTTTAACTCAAGTTGAAGCTGGTCACGAATATGGATGATGCCTTCTTCAAGATCTCTCCAAAACCAATTACCTTGAAGCCTTTCATCATCGACCATTTAATTTCCTAAATACGACAGCACAAGTTGTTTGAGCCGTAGGGATGACTTTGCTCCTTCTATAAGATAATTTTCAATCTGGGTTGAAGACATCTTCGAAAAGTCATCTATTTCCTTGTCTTTCAAACGAAATAAAATAAAATTTGCATAATTTCCATATATATTCAGCTTTTCTTTCGTCTTTTCGAAGGTTTTTCTTTTTTGAACAAGGCGATAACCCAAGTAAAATAAGTAAAGAAGCGGGATTAATTTAGGTAAGATTGACTGGATAAAAGTTAGTTGTACACCTTCTAAAATAAAGTAAAAATCGATGAATAGGGGAATCAGTAATAAA
>JAGVJG010000039.1 GCA_020051235.1 Parachlamydiales bacterium
ACCGTAACGATTCATGATACGATCTGAAAGAGAGCCGTGATTGACACCAATTCTCATCGCTCTTTTAAGTTTCTTGCATTTCTCAACAAGAGGGGTAAATTTCTCTTCGATTTTTTCGATCTCAGCTGCATAACTCGCATCATCATATTCAATCACTTTGAACTGCGCGCGCTTATCAACAAAGTTACCCGGATTAATTCTTACCTTATCAACAAAATCAACCACACGCATAGCAGCCGGTGGAAAGAAGTGGATATCGGCCACAACCGGAATGGTGTAACCTTTTTGAATAAGTCCATTTTTTATTGCTTCGCAGCTATCGGCCTCTTTAATCCCTTGAACAGTAACCCGCGCAATTTCGCAACCGGCATCACTTAAACGGATAATTTGCTCGATGGTTACATCCACATCACGAGTGCTACTTGTCGTCATCGACTGAATTTTAATAGGATGATCCGAACCGACAGGAACATTTCCTACCATCACAGTGCGTGCTTTTCTTCTTTTCATGGCTATAAGGCTATCATTTTCAATTGTTTTAGTTAAGTTTTTAGAAAAAATCCCCAAAGCGTTATTTTAATCAAAAAAGGTTTTAATGCTTTATGGCACAGAATTTTACCGAATCAGTTACCAATGCTCTAAATGAGGCCTTCGAAGAGGCCAAAAAGCTACGAAACACCGAAGTGTCCGAGAATCACTTGTTAAAAGCTTTTTTGAAAGATCCGGAAGGCTATTTTGCCTCGGTTCTTACAAATTTGAATGGCGATCCCATGAAACTCTTAAATGAAGTTGAAGTTGCCATAGGGAAATTGCCAACCGTCGCAAACGCCACGGAGCCCTCTTTGGGCCGATCGCTTCAAAATAGAATAAGTGAAGCGCAAGCGATCATGAAGCAATTTAATGACACTTATCTTTCAACCGACGCCCTCCTTTTAGCTTACTGGAAGAATGCGGGCGACCCTTTTGAGTCTTGGAAAAAGAAGACAAACCGTACTTACAAAGAAGCGGAGGAGGTAGTTAAAGCCATCCGAGGAGACCGACACATGGATTCACCCACTGCCGAATCGAGTCTTAAAACACTCGAAAAATACTGCAAAAATTTAACAGCTCTTGCTCAAGGGGGCAAACTAGATCCCGTCATCGGACGCGACGAGGAAATTAGACGGACGATGCAGGTTCTTTCACGTCGCACTAAAAATAACCCCATGCTAATCGGAGAGCCGGGCGTTGGTAAAACGGCTATTGCCGAGGGATTAGCCTTAAGGATCATTCAAAACGATGTTCCAGAATCTTTAAAAAATAAACAAATCCTCGCGCTTGATATGGGAAGCCTTGTTGCAGGAACGAAATACCGGGGAGAATTTGAAGAAAGGCTGAAAGGCATTATTCAAGATATTGAAAAATCTGACGGTCAGATCATTTTGTTTATAGATGAAGTGCATACCCTAATTGGTGCGGGAGCATCAGAAGGGGCGATGGATGCGGCAAATCTTTTAAAACCCGCTTTAGCCCGAGGTCAACTTCATTGCATTGGCGCTACCACTTTAAATGAGTATCAAAAACACATTGAAAAAGATGCGGCCCTTGAAAGACGTTTTCAACCCGTCTATGTTTCGGAACCTTCGCTTGAAGATTCAATTGCGATTTTACGCGGATTAAAAGAGCGTTACGAAATCTATCATGGAGTAAGAATTACGGAATCAGCCCTACATGCCGCTGTTTTCTTATCTAATCGATATATTACGGATCGTTTTTTACCCGATAAGGCGATTGACCTCATAGATGAAGCGGCCAGCTTAATCAGGATGCAAATCGGATCACGACCCCTGCCCATCGACACAAAAGAAAGAGAGCTTGGCTCTCTCATTGTCGAACAAGAGGCATTAAAAAGAGAGAATAGCCCTTCTAGCAAACAGGAAGCGGAAAAGCTTGAGGCGCGCATTGCTCAAGTAAAAGAAGAGCTAAACACTTTAAAGCAACAGTGGGAAAGCGAAAAGAAACTCATAACCGAGTTAAAAGATAAGAAAAATCAAATTGAACAACTCAAATTCCAAGAAGAAGATGCTGAAAGAAGAGCGGATTATAATAAAGTTGCGGAAATTCGCTACGCCAAAATGCCTGAAGTTCAAAAAGAAATCGATGAGGTTCAAAAGAAGCTGAATGAGAAAAAAAATCGCCTTCTACAAGAAGAAGTCGATGAAAATTTAATAGCTCATATTGTTTCAAAATGGACCGGCATTCCTGTTCATAAAATGCTCGAGGGAGAAGCGGAAAAACTCCTTCATCTTGAAAAAGACCTTGAAAAAAGAGTGGTGGGTCAAGATTTTGCAGTGACAGCCGTTTCAGAAGCCATTCGTAGGTCAAGATCCGGATTATCAGACCCAAATAGACCCGTTGGAGTCTTTCTCTTTTTAGGACCTACTGGTGTGGGTAAAACGGAATTGGCTAAAGCGCTAGCAGAGCTTCTTTTTAATCAAGAGGAAGCGCTAGTTCGTATCGATATGTCTGAATATATGGAAAAACATAGTGTTTCCAGATTAATCGGTGCTCCTCCGGGATATGTGGGCTATGATGAAGGAGGTCAATTAACAGAAGCGTTGAGAAGAAGACCTTATTCTGTGGTGCTACTTGATGAAGTTGAAAAAGCCCATCCGGATGTCTTTAATATTCTTCTTCAAATTTTTGATGACGGCCGTATTACCGATAGTAAAGGAAGAACCGTTAACTGCAAAAACGCGATCTTTATCATGACTTCGAATTTAGGATCTCAACAACTTCTTGAAAAACTAGAGAAGAATGAAAAATTAAATAAAGACGATATTATCGAAATTGTCACACCCATTTTAAGAGCTCACTTCCGTCCCGAGTTCTTAAATCGGTTAGACGACATCCTCCCCTTCCGTCCTCTTAGGAAAGAAGATATGGCGAAGATTGTCGAAATCCAACTTAAAGAAATCCGTAAACGCGTACAGGATCGCGAAATCGAACTCGATTGGACACCCGAATTGGTCAAGTATTTGGCGGAAGAAGGCTATGATCCGGTATTCGGAGCCCGTCCATTAAAACGGCTCATCCAAAATACGGTGTTGAATCAGCTTTCTAAAGAAATTTTGGAAGGCAGGGTTCATTCCGGGGATAAAGTTGTTATCGACTATAAGAGCGGCAAAGTGATCTTCAACAAGAAATAAAACAAATTAAGAACCACAGAGGCACAGAGCACACAGAGATAACATGAGAGCAGTGAGAGTTTGGTGAATTCAAAAAATTCTCACTGTCCTCTTGCTAACTCTGTGTTCTCTTGAGTCTCTGTGGTTTTTGTAGTTCTTTTATTGATTGATGAGGTTTTTCCAGATGATTTTGTTCGGCTCGGAAAGATAGTGTGTCAATTTCTTAAATAGTACTTTCTTCACCCCGAAAGTTTGCGTATCGACGAATGCGATACGACCATCGTGCGAAAATGGAATATTGTCGGGCTTAGCACAATCTTTCAGTCCAAGATCGGCAAGCAGATGATAAAGTGCTGTGAGAAGCTCTTCCGTTACAACATCACTTTCCCAAGTTGCAAAGTTGTCGTCTCTTGATAAGATATCCATATCGTCTTCAATAAGAAGAGTAGCTTTAGGATAATAATCTTTTGGCGCTTTGGGATGATGGGGCAAAACATAAATCCACTTTTGTGGAACTTTCATCAGATGGGATAAATTACGAGCCGCAATTTGCTCTCTAATCAGGTTCGCCCCTTGAATCCTTGCTTTCCAAACGTCGTATTCAGGTATATCGCTATGAAATCGCTGAGTGTCTAAATAAATTTTAAAGACATATCCGGGAATAGCCGGATGTTTTGTTACGATTAAGTGAGTAAATTCCTGAGGCTTTACTTTATCAAAGCCGGCTTTTCTCAATGTCTCTTGACTAAATATAACTCGGCTTTCTGAAAAAATAGCATCGAGCGTTGCTTTTACCGGATGTGAATCGGGGAGGATATAAGCATCATAACCCGAATCAAGGGCGATCGCAGAGACAAATAAGAGCAAATTAATAATCGAGCCAACTACCCACATAAAATCCCCCCCCTTGTCCTACATTTTCACCCCAAACATGTCCAAAACCACCGGCAACTAAGGAAAAATGAGAGAAGACATTATAAACCCACTCTGCCTTAAGTAGGAGGAGTCGATAATTGGGATTAAAGGCTATGAAATTACTGTTAAAATGTTCATGGCCGTTGTTTAATCCATACTGCAAATCTGCCGTAGCAATAATTAAACTTTTCGAGCCAATATTAAAACCGATCGCGGCCATCGCACGTATTTGATCCGAAGGATTTCCGTTATACCAGCGATAACCTAGTAAAGTATCTATCCAACCAAACTCATAGTATTTTGAATATAATACGTTGAACTGGGCGCCCCATTCGCCATATCTGACGGAGCTTTTTTTATCTCCAACAGGAGCAATTCCCACTAATTCAGAGGATAATGCTGAAGTGCAGCTTTCCCGCCATAGGTGTTTCCATGCAAACTCAACGTCTTTAACGGCGGCTTTTTGTCCATGCATCGATTCATGTACTTGAGAAAACCCCCCATTCACCCAAAATGCGTTATTACAATTAAGTGCGTATTCTAAATACAAATCATAATCATCTCGTCTAAAATCGTTATAAGCTTTTAAACTTTTACCCGAGTGATTCCAAAAACGATTCGTTTTATAATAAGAATAGCTAAAGAGAGCGTCAATCTCACCCGACTGACCAATAAAGGCCGTTTCATGGTGCGGTTGCACTGCACAGAGTGAAAGAGGCAATAAATATAAATACCACTTCATTAAGTCTCTTGTTAAATTTAAGACTAAATTAAATGCAACAAGAGATTATGTTTTTATTTTCTTAGACGAATTTTGTTAATACCATTTAAAGCAGCGACGCGATATCCCTCCGCATAGGTAGGATAATTGAAAACTTGATCGATGAAATAATCTATTTTAGCATTAAAGCTTTTTGCAATTTGACCAATGTGGATAACTTCTGTTGCTCCACGACCAATAATGTGAACACCTAAAATTTCGAGTGTTTCAGCATGAAAGAGTAATTTGAACATACCTACATTACTACCGGCAATATGACTTCTTGCAATTTCATAGTAATAGGCTCTTCCCACCTCGTAATGATAGCCAAGTTCTTTGAGCTCTTCTTCGGTGTAGCCGCATGACGAAATCTCGGGAATGGTATAAATACCGATCGGATAAAAAGTAGGGAATTGATGAGTTTCAGCTCCTAAGGCTTGTCTTGCTGCAAGGCGTCCTTGTTCCATACTAGTAGAAGCAAGGGAAGGCCCTCCTATTACATCACCTACCGCATAAATATGAGGCATCGTTGTTTGGAAAAGGGAGTTCACTACAACATATCC
The DNA here is from genome assembly GCA_020051235.1 of Parachlamydiales bacterium. Classification (GTDB taxonomy): domain Bacteria; phylum Chlamydiota; class Chlamydiia; order Chlamydiales; family Parachlamydiaceae; genus CAZABG01. The sequence goes on from JAGVJG010000039.1 coordinate 5,406, forward strand.
CTTTTCGTTTAGTTTCACACCCGCATTTTCAATATGGATATTATCCACATTCGCTTGCCTACCTAATGCGTAAAGCAAAACATCCGCATGATATTCCGATCCATCCTTACATTTTAAATAAGCGCGATTATCGATTCTTTTCACTAATTCAGGTTCTTCATTTCCTCTAAAAGAAAGCCCTAAATCAGTAAGGGCTGTTTGTAATAGAATGCCGATTTCAGAATCGATGAACGGAAGAATATGATCTTTTTTATCTATTACCGTAACTTCTGTTCCCAATGCAGAGAAAAAGCTGGCATATTCAGATCCAATGATCCCACCCCCTAAAACCAACATGGTATTAGGTACCTTCTCAATTTGTAGAAGACGAGTTGAATCTAAGATAACATCTTTATCAAATGGTATATTGCTGGGATTTCGAGGCTTTGAACCGGTCGCTAAAATAATAGTATCGGCTTCAACTTGATAACTTAGATGATACTCATGATCCAGAACGAGGATCATATGGGGGTTTTCAAAGCGAGCGGTGCCGAGTATCCACTGAATGCCATTTTTCTTGAATTGCCGGTAAACCATGTTGCGCTCTTCATTGATTACATAATGAAGGCGGCTGTTCAGTGAAGATAAGTTAATATCTTCCATTTTATAAGGGGTGGTGCCGTAGAAATTACGATCATAAAACCCAGTCAAATCTATGATGGCTTCCCTTAACGACTTAGATGGAATTGTTCCATTGTAAAGGCAATTTCCCCCTGGATCGAGACCATTATCGACGACGACAACCCTTTTTCCCAGCTTTGCAGCTTGAATAGCAGCCTTTTGGCCTGAGGGGCCTGAGCCAATCACTAGAACATCGACCTTGATCTCTTCCATGGAATATTTGTTAATATAAAGTTATAATTATATTATCACAATATGGCAAAAATTGATTACTCCAAGTCCGAGCGGCTCCTGTCTGACGCTTTACTCAAAATGTCAGTCAAACAGCTTTTAATATTGGCAGATAGACCCGAAAGTTTTAACAACCCGGCGGATCCTAACTCTCTCCCCTCCCTTCAAGCTCGAGTCATTTTATTAGAATTTATGGATAGGGACCTCGAATCCATTAATAAAGTTGAAGGCCCTCATAAAGAAAAATTAGGTCTCTCACGCCCAACTTTAAAAAGAATTATTGACAAAGCCCCTGAGATTACGCTTGAAGACTGGATTAAGCTAAAAAAAATCCGCCAAAGAGTACTTAAATATAAAAAAGATTTATGGGAGAAAATCCCTCACTTATCAGACGATCAAATCGTCGATCTTGAGCGTAAAAAAACGAAAAATAAACGTTTTAACGTTAGGGACAAATGGCTTCCTTTACATTAATCGAAATCGTTGGTATTATCTAGGCTTTATTTGGAGCTCCAGCTATGACCAAAGAATGTGAAGTGACCGGTAAGCGCCGTTCAAGAGGATGCAGATACGCTATCCGCGGGATCGCTAAAAAGAAGAAAGGAATCGGTTTGAAAGTTACAGGAATTACCAAACGTAATTTCGTACCCAATTTAAAAACAAAAAGATTCTGGTTTTCTGAAGAAAACCGCTTTGTAAGCCTTAGACTCTCTACTCAAGCGATGAGAACGATCGATAAAAAAGGTCTTGCCGCTGTGATTAAAGAAATGCGCGCTGAAGGCAAAACCGTTTAAATTCTATTTAATAACCCACAATATTCAATTGTGGGTTTTTTTATTAAGATCTAGTTAAGATTCCCTTTTAATTAATATTAAAATGTTATGCTTTTAGTAATTAATTTTAAGGAACATAATGACTGCTGGCGTTTCGACAACAAAAGCAATTAGCCAGATCCCTGAAGATAGCTATCAAACTCGAGGCATTTTACGGGGTGTTAAATACATTCTCACTTTAACAGAACAATTTTTCTATAAAGCGGGAAAGTTTGTCGTTGTCACGACAGGTCTTGATCTAGGTGTTCGATTTATAAAAGTATTCCATACCTTCACTCTCCCCGAATTCTGGAAAAACTATAAATTTAAAAATTTCTATACCCTTGTTTTAGATATTGCCGACTCGTTTAGTTTAGCCTGCGCCATTCCTCAAATATTATCTGATTTAAAAGTTATCCCGCGACTTCCCAGTCCTCTGAGCGTGGGCCTGGCAGTCATTGATTTAGCCGTTGCCGTTGGCACCCTTCCCCCCATTATTATAAAGGCAAACCAACTTCACAATGATACCGTCTTAAAAAAATATAACGCTAAAAAGGCTCTGTGGGCTGAGAGAAAAGACAATATCGATGCTCATGCCGATGAAATTATTAAATCAAAAAAGATTCAAAAAATTGATACGATCGATCCTGAAGAATTAAAAGTTCGCTTAAAGCTTTTTTCAGAACAGAAAGTTGAAAAATGGGAAAAAAGAGAAAAGAACATTCACCATGAAAAGAAAACCGCCTATCTGAACGTCGCCTTTAAAATATCGCTTATATTTGTTCTTACGATTGTTCTTGTAGGCACTTGCTATATGTTTACCCCCGCCATTATTATCGGTGCGGCGGTTGCCGGTCTCGCGGTGTCTACATTCGGATTAACGAAGTTTATCCATAATAAAAAGCATCCTCGACCTTCTGGAGTCAGATTTAATCCGATTAAGTAATCGTGCTCGAATCAAATTAATTACCACAGAGACTCGAGAGGACACAGAGAAAAGAAGAGAACAGTGAGAGATAGCTTACTCCTTAAAAATATAAAGGTATTTTAGGATTAAGCCACCTCTCACTGTCCTGTTGTTTGTGTTCTCTCTGTGTCCTCTCCGTGTCTCTGTGGTTTATATTTAAACTATTTAACGATGCTTCCGGGAGGAAGATCCGTTTCAATAACCTTCAGTTCACTGGCGTGAGAAGCTGCGAGCACCATACCTTGAGATTCGATACCCATGAGCGTAGCAGGCTTAAGATTCGCTACGATGACCACTTTCTTGCCTACGAGCTCTTCAGGTTTGTAGTGAAGCGAAATACCGGAAACGATTTGACGCTTTTCAAATCCTAAGTCCACCTGTAATTTAAGAAGCTTTTTACTCTTTGGAACGGGCTCGGCGCTAAGAATTTGTCCAACCCTTAAATCGATTAAATCAAATTGATCGATATCGATAGCTCCCTTCAAGGGGGCGTGAGTTACTTCAACAGCAGGAGTGGAGGGTGTAGCCATAGCTTTTAATTTTTCAATTTCTTCGTTAATTTCAGCGTCTTCAATCTTTTTAAATAGAACAACCGGTTGATTTAATGTTTGGCCAGATGGAATAGCTGTATCTACAATATTTTTCCAACCTAGATCTTGAATCGATTCTTTAAATCCAAGGAAGGACCAAATCTTATCACTGGTATCAGGAATAATTGGATACGCCGATAGCGCAACCAGCTTAATCAAATCCAGACAAGTGCGAACGGTAGATCTCATCCGGTTTAAAGTTTCAGGATTTTTTGCATCAGCCCAAGGTTTACGACTATCAAAATAGACATTTCCTAAAGCAGCAAGCTCCATCAATAAAGCGCTCGCCTGACGTAGGCGAAATTGGCTATATGACTCTTCGATCGCCTTCACAATCTTCTTCGCCTGATCTAACACTTCAAGATCATCAGGTTCTTGAGGCACTTTTCCGTCTGTCTTACTGTGAGCAAACGTTAATACACGATTTACTAAATTACCTAATTTACCAAGCAACTCAGAATTGCAACGGGTTTGAAAATCTTTCCAAGTAAATTCAGAGTCCGATGTTTCAGGGGCGTTTGCCGCAATAGTATAACGAATTTGATCGGCCGTATAACGACTAAAGAATCGATCCAGATCAATCATCCAGTTATCTGATTTACTGAACTGACGACCTTCTAAATTGTAAAATTCGTTTGCAGGAAGCTCATCAACGATCTTATACGGAGTATTTTGTCCCATTTCCATCGCAGGAAAAATCGCTGCATGAAAAGGAATGTTATCTTTTCCGACAAAATTAACGAGTTTGGTGGCGGGATCAAGCCAGTAATCCTTCCATCTATCCGGAAAGCCTTCCATGGTTGCTGATATATATCCAATGGGAGCATCAAACCAAACATAGAGCACCTTGCCTTGTGTATTTGGCAAAGGAAGAGGCACTCCCCACTCCATATCGCGTGTAATGGCTCTAGGCCTTAAATCTTGAATGTAGCCTTTGATAAAATTAACTACATTTGGCTTCCAATTCTTTTTACCAAGCCAAGCTGTCAGTTTATCTTTGAAGAGATCCAGCCTTAAAAACCAATGTTTCGTAGATTTTAAAATTAGCGGACTGCCTGTCAATTTAGAACGAGGATTTTTTAATTCGGTCGCTTCAAAACTGGAACCGCATCGCGTACATTCATCGCCTCTGGCTTCAGTAAATCCACATTTTGGACAAGTACCTACCACATAACGATCAGCTAAAAAACGTTTTTCAGATTCAGAGTAAAGCTGTTCCGTTTCTTTCTCCTCGATGTAGCCATTGTTAAGTAAATCAAGGAAAAATTCCTGTACCGGCTTTTTATGTAGAGGGCTTGTTGTTCTTGAATAATGATCAAAAGACATATTAAGGGTTTTAAAAAAACCTTTAATGACTTCGTGGTATTGATCTACGCGCTGTTGCGGAGTTTGTTTCGCAAGTTCGGCCGCGAGAGTTATGGCGATGCCGTATTCATCAGAGCCACAAATATACATGACATCATTTTTCTGAAGTCTTTCAAAGCGGGCATAAGCATCTCCCGGTAAATAAGCCCCGGCAATATGGCCAAAGTGGAGCGCACCGTTCGCATAAGGAAGTGCGGACGTAATCAATATCT
>JAGVJG010000168.1 GCA_020051235.1 Parachlamydiales bacterium
TAATAAAGGGACCATTTTCTCTTTTAAAAACTTTAGCTGTTTAAACGCTTCATCAAATTTCATCTGAATGAGAGCACTATCGAATTGCTTAAGAGCCTCCCATTCAACCTGTTTACTTAAACATAAGCTTTTATACTTTTCCTCGGTGATAAAACCATACATTGCCTCAGCAGTAGCCTTATCTCCCTTTTCATAAAATTCAAGGGTAGCACGGCAACACAATGCACTTTGAAAATTCGGGGTTTTAAATAACGCTGAGATTTGATGTACCCTTGCAACTTTTAAAGCATCTAATTCCGCAGTAGGGGTTTTGTCTACTTGATAAAACAAAAGCTCAAGCGCAACATGTTGTTTTATTTTTAAACTTACAATCGCACTGGCTATTAAAAAAGCTTCATTATAAAGATACTTATCTAACATCTGGTAAACATACTCTTCATAGACAAGATCTAATTTTGAGGCACGAATTTCAAAGCTGATAGCAAATTCCTCTAGCTGCCGCATCCCTTCATGTATTCGTAATGAATTGAAAAGGTTGTCAACTTCAACAACTAAAGCGTTTACTAGTGCCGTATCAGTGAAGACTTCTTCTGGAATAACGGGTTTTTGAACACGGTAAATGAAAGTCATAGCAACGTTATAAACGATGCATGAGTTACATAAAATAGTGATCTAATTCTTTTGCAATCTGGACTGTTTGAATTTTATCAAAAAGAAGATAGGCGATTTCTTTGTCCCTATTCACGTATTGGACGCATAGATATTTTAATAAATCATCTCTATTTGGAATATGTGAAATAGAGGTGTAGAGTAGTTCTACCGCTTCTTTATAAGACAACAATCCAATCGCTTCTTCAAGCCATTCCTTTAAGTAAATTTCTTGATCCGGCATTTGAAGAGCAATTTTAATCGATTGTTCAAAAAGATCCACTTTATTCATTTCGTTAAAATAAATTTTGTTCGAATAATAGCGTTTAACGAATGGATCCTTTATCGCCTGAATTAATTTAAATCTTTGTTCATCTGTAATCTCAGGCATTAAAGCCATTTTTCCTAAATATTCATTAGCACTAGGTAAAAGTTTTGCACACTTTATAAAATTGTCAATCTTGTGTGTTTTATGATAATTGCAAAGTGAAATAGCGAGTTGGCTTCGATATTTAATGCTGCAAATTTGAGTGGTGATTAGATATGCGTTATTCATATCTAAAACTTTCATACAAAGGCACGAAATATAAAATAAGCCCACATCTAGATATCGAAGAGGCAGGTTTAAATCGAGAACGATGGCTTTAAGATAATCCATTGCTTCATCGATTTTTTCGTTGTAGACGAGCTCTTTAAATTTCTTTTTTAAGACTTTTTCGAGACTTTCAATTTGCACACTTTTTGGAAGTGAAGGATCATAATTAAATGTTGGAAATAGAATTGACATGGAGGACATAGCTTACTCTTCGTCTTCAGGATCGGGCTCAAACTCCTCAAGCGTTTTAGATTTTCTGCCCGCGATTTTGCGAATGATTGCAATTACCCAAGCAATAACAAGATAGCTCCAAGAGAAAGCAAAAAATACGGCTGCAAAGTGATGCAATATTCCAAATAAGATTAACACGGCAGCAAGAACCGTTAAGAAAACCACTCTGAAAGAAGCGACACGAATGTGAAGGGTTTTTAAGCTTGGAAATTTCCAGCGACTTACCATGAAATATCCCAGCAAGAACATAGCGATTGCCAAGATAGCAGCCTGTGATTCAAAAGATAGGTCAAAAAGGGCTTGTCGATCTTGGGAAGTCAAAAATAAATTTAAAGAAACTAAGGCGGCGGCGGAAGCTGGGATCGGCAGCCCCGTGAAATGTTTATTATTCGAAAGCATGAGCGCAGGGTCGATTTTGGCAAGCTGAGAGCTAACATTATAGCGAACCAGCCTTAAAACACCTGATATGGAGAAAATTAAAGCGGCTGCAAGAACCCAAAAAGCGAGCTGATTATCAGGAGAAAGACTCAAGGTTTTCAAAACAATAATTGTCGGAGCCACTCCAAAGGTGATGGCATCGGCCATCGAATCAAAAAGTCCGCCAAACTCACTTTCCGCTTTCATTACCCGAGCGACCGCCCCATCCAATAGATCGGCGAGAGCCGCTAGCAATAAAATGCCGGCTGTCTGGGTTAAAAGCTCAGGAGTAACAGTATTTAGAGGGGTCAAACTAAGCTTGAATATCACGAATAATCCGCATAAAAGTCCGAAAGCAGTGATAACATTGGGAAGTAATTGGATTTTTTTCATGATTTAACCTTAAGATAACATACTTTATCCAACTAAAGTAACTAAAAAATTATGCCTTTTCAACTGACCAAAGAGCTTAAACTCCCTGAAATCAATGCGATACTACGCGAATGGAAGCACGATTGCGGGGCAGAAGTCATGCATATTGAGACCGATGACCCTGAAAATGTATTCGCAATAGCCCTTAGAACTTGGCCTTCCACTTCTAATGGGGTTGCGCACGTGCTTGAACATACAGTTCTTTGCGGATCTAAAAAATACCCTGTAAAAGATCCCTTTTTTGCTATGCAAAGAAGAAGTTTAAATACTTTTTTGAATGCCTTTACCGGCTCCGACTTCACCTGTTATCCCGCGGCTTCTCAAAATGAAAAAGATTTTTATAATTTATTTGATGTTTATATAGATGCCGTCTTTAGCCCCCTTTTAGAAAAAACACGATTTCAACAAGAAGGTATTCGTCTCGAATTTGAAAAAGACAAACTGACTTATAAAGGAATTGTTTTTAACGAGATGAAAGGCGCCCTGAATTCTAGTCACGCTAGAATGGGTGAATCGATGTTAAGAGAACTCTTTCCTGAAACCATTTATGGAATTAATTCAGGTGGGGATCCCAAACACATTTCGAAGCTTACACATGACGATCTTAAAGCCTTTCACAAAGAATACTATGTCCCTTCAAGAGCGGTTTACTATTTCTATGGAAACTTTCCTTATCAAAAGCATCTTGATTTCTTGGAAGAGCGCCTTTTAAAAGAAGAAGAAAAAACACCTCCCCTACCCTATCCAAAGAGAGTGGAGCGTTTTAAATCACCGAAAAAACTTGAAGACTTTTATCCTGCCCATGCATCCGAGAATAATCCTACACTCGTATCGATCGGATGGATTACTTGCCCGATCGAAAATCAACTCGACTCCCTTGCTCTCGCCTGCCTTGCTTTGATCTTGATGGACACCGATGCCTCTTTATTAAAAAAAGTGATCTTAAAAAAGGGTCTCGCCAAATAGGCAAGCCTCTACTTTGATAATGAACTGCCTGACCATTACTTTATGCTTGAAATGGTGGATTGCAAGGAGCCCGAAAAAATAGAAGAAGAGATTTTAAAAGCCCTAAATGAAATCAGTGAAAAAGGAATTTCAAAAGATAGAATCGATCAAACAATTCATCAATTGGAATTAAGTCGACTCGAAATGGGCGGGGGCTCTTTCCCCTACGGCCTTAATTTGTTTTTTGCATCGGCCCTCTTAAAATTGCAAGGACAAGCTGCTGAAGAAGGTTTAAAAGTACATTCTCTTTTCGATGAGTTAAACAAAACACTGAAAGA
>JAGVJG010000134.1 GCA_020051235.1 Parachlamydiales bacterium
CGTGTGCTCTTCCGATCTTTTAAAGAGCTCATCTATGCGATTGGCTTCAGGAAGTTCTACTTTGGATTCATTTACAGAGGGTTGTTGTTGAACAATAACAGGCTCGATTTTCTCTTCCGTTTTTTTAGAGACGGTGAGCGGTTGCACGGCTCTCACTTCAATCGGCTCAAGAGGCACTTCAACAGGAGTTGCCATAAGTGTGCTAGATTGAGGGGTTGCAACGGTTTGATATTTTTTATGCAGGGCAAGGCCCCCTATCAAAACACTTAAGCCCAAAGCTGTTATCATTAAGAATTTAACCAACGACATCCTGCCTCACTATGAATACGCTAGAGTAATTATCATAAATCGCTTCGATAAATTATTCTATAAAATAGTCATCCATCCAGATTTAAATGTAATAAGAAATTTTAAAACAAAAAACCTCCCTGAGGGAGGTTTTTACCTGAGATTGAGAAAGACGAGATCGATTATGGAGTAAATGAGCTGCGAGCGGGAGTTTCGATCAATTTACGCATTTTTTTACCTGGCGTAAATTTCACTGCTTTTCTAGCAGGAATCACGATAGGTACAGCTGCGTTCTTTGGGTTTCTTCCAATCTTTTGTTTTCTTTCTACCACTTCAAATACACCGAAATCGCGAAACTCTAAACGTTCGCCAGTTGCTAGTGCATCGGTCATGTGATCTAAAAATGATTGGATCACTTGTCTTACATCATTCGGGTGAATGCCCTTCTGTGATGATATGGACTGGATTAATTTCTTTTTGGTCATTGTGCTCTGCTTCGTCAATGTGGACATAATTACTGGAACTCCTCTCAGGTTATTGTGCAAGGGAGTTGGAACTTTATTTTCGTATCCAACTCATTTTCAAGCAAGTTGTTTCCTCTCCCCATCATAATGAAGAAGAAATAGCTTTCAAGAATATTTTTTAATCTTGATTTAACTTGAGAAGATATTTTGTTTTTTTGCCTACCGATACCAACACATATCGACCGGCAATCAACTGAGTAGGTTCAAATAGGGCGTCTTCCTTCGTAAGCTTCTCATTATTAATGAGTAAACCATTATTTTTAATTAATCTTTTGACATCACCTTTGCTGGCTAAAATCTTTAGCTCCGCAATGATATCAACCCACTTAGTTCCAATTGCTTGTGAGTTAAAAGGAAAGGGTTCAAGTTCATTTTCTAAAACTTTAAAAGTTTCTTCGTTTAAGGCAACCGCATGTCCCGGCTGCGCAAGCTCGGTTGTTTTTATGGCCGCGTCAAGTCCGGCCTGACCATGGACCATTAAAGTGACTTCTTGAGCGAGACGTTTTTGAGCTATCCCTACCTCGCCTTTCAAAAGCCTGCTTTCAAGCTCAGAGATCTCTTCCAAATCAATATAAGTAAGAAGTTTTAAAAGTTTAATAACATCCCGGTCATCGGTTCTTATTAAATACTGGTAAAACTCATAAGGACTAAGCTTCTCTGGATTTAGCCAAACGGCCCCTTTTTCAGATTTACCGAATTTTTGACCGTCGGCCTTTGTTAAAAGGGTAAATGTAATCCCGTAAACTTCCTCCCCTTTCACTTTTCGAATGAGCTCGATTCCGGCTGTAATATTGCCCCATTGATCGGCTCCCCCAATTTGGAGGTTAACGTTATGCTTTTCATTCAGATAGAGAAAGTCATAAGCCTGAAGGATTTGGTAACAAAATTCTGTAAAACTCATTCCTTCTTCAGAAGCGAGTCTTGATTTCACACTGTCCTTACTGAGCATGATACCCATTCTGAACTGCTTGCCTACTTCTCTTAAAAAAGAGACAAATGAAAAATTTTTAAACCAATCGTAATTATTTAATAGGGGGACATCACTTCCTAAAATTTTCTTTAGATCGCCGCTGATGCCTTCAAGGTTTTTAGCTATTGTATCTTCATCTAAGAGGTTGCGTTCTTTATTTTTACCAGAAGGATCGCCGATCATTCCCGTCGCTCCTCCCGCAATGGCAATAACCTTATGGCCGGCTTTTTTAAACCACCCCATCCCCACAATCGCTACTAGATGGCCGATATGAAGGGAATCTCCTGTAGGATCGAATCCACAATAAATCGTAAACGGCTTATCCATTTTATAAAGTTCGTCGTGGCTTACCCCATCGATAAAGCCCCGTTTTTTGAGAATTGAGACGATATTTTCCATAAGACTATTAAATTTAACCCTTTTGGCTCCCCTAGACAATAAAAAAATATAGGAGTAGATATAAGAGTATGGTAGTAGCCAAAGAAAGTCACGATATTTCCCGCCTGAGAAACCGATTGAAGAAGCATTTGGATGCCCAAGATCGGATTTATTCAGTTGCTGCTCTTATTAGAATGAGTGAGCTGATAAAAAAGCATTTAATTCGAGATAAGAAAAGGCAGGAACTTACCGATAAGCAAGTCACGCTTTTTGACCATAACCGACATTCTGCGCCTGAAGAAAAAGGCACTTTAAGAATTAAGAAATTGGTCGCCGAAGAATATTTTCCTAGAACGGGTTTTGTTCATCATAAAAATGAACAGAAAGACCAAACTTAGTTTTTAGGTAATCCCCTAAAGCTTTAATTCCAATTTTTTCCGTTGCTGCATGTCCACAAGCTAAAAAGTTAATTTTCTCCTCATGCGCTTGATGGTATTGAGGCTCATCAAAAGAGCCGGTAATGAAAGCATCAACATCTTTTGCTTTGATTAACTCTTTATGGGCTCCTCCCGATATCAAGGCCGCACTTTCAATAACTTCTTTTCCGCCGAATACTGAATGACTTTTTTGGCCGTAATAATCTTCGAGCTTCTTTTTGAAGTTTTCTATCTTTGTCGGTTTAAATCGCCCTTTCACACCAATTTTTGCGAAAGGCTCTAAATCTTCCCAGCCTAAATCTCTTGCGGCACGCCAGTTATTCCCCACTTCGACATGTGCATCCAGCGGAAGATGATAAGCTAGGAGGGAAACGCCGTTATCTAAAAGAAGTTTTATTTTTTCTTTTTTAGTTCCGCTTATCACATATGAATCTCGGTTCCAGAAAATGCCATGGTGAACGATAAGCACATCATCTTGCTTGGCTTTCTCAATCACCTTTAAAGAGGCCGAAACGGCAAGCCCCACTTTTTTAATCTCTTTCTTTCCTTCGACTTGTAGTCCGTTCGGACAGTAGTCTTCAAATAAATTGACTTGCAGATAGTGATCCAAGTCAGCTAAAAGTTCATAAAGATTCATAAATTAAAAAATAGCCCATTCACCCATGACAACACAAGCAGATATCGACAATGCCAAGAAAGCCGCCGGATATAAAGCGGCCGCTTTTGTTCAATCAGGTATGAGAATTGGCCTTGGAACAGGGTCAACAGTCGCCTATTTTCTAGAAGCTTTAAAAGAATCCAATACCGCTTTTGAAGCGATCGCCACTTCGGAAAAAACAACCGCTCAAGCGAGAGAATTGGGAATCAAGCTCCTTGATCCCACTCAAGTAGATCGTCTCGATCTAACTGTGGACGGAGCGGATGAAATCGATCCTAATAAAAATATGATCAAAGGTGGAGGCGGCGCGCTGCTTCGTGAAAAGATTTCGGCAGCGATGAGTGATGAGGTGATCATCATCGTCGACGTAAAAAAGCAGGTGGATCATTTAGGGCGTCATGTACTTCCCCTTGAAGTCACTCCCTATGGAATTAAAGCGACGCTTCGCCATTTAAAAGAGCAAGGTTATCAACCTCGAGTTCGACCGCACCCATCCGATAATCTAAATTTAATCGTAGACCTTCCCAATCTCTACCCTATTTTAAATCCGCAAGCGCTTGACCATCAGTTAAAAGGAATACCCGGCGTACTTGAAACCGGCCTCTTTTTTAACCTTGCCAGAAGGGTGATAGTGGGCTATCCTGACGGAAAGACGACGGTAATTCAATGACCCAAGAATTAGTCCAGCTTTCGTTTGATAGGATTATGCAAACACGCTCTTATACGGTGATTGTGCTTGCAACGCCTGATAAACGTTTTGCGATCTATACCGACCCAAATATCGGCCGTGTCCTTCAACTTTATCTCACCGGCGCTGAAAAACCACGCCCTTTAACTCACGATCTCGTCTCTTCCATCTTTAAGGGACTTGATATTCGGATTAAACAAGTCGTCATTAACGACCTGCAAGATACAATCTATTTTTGTCGTCTCTTTCTTGAACAACAAATCGGCCCGACTAAACATGTTGTGGAAATCGATTCCCGTCCCAGTGACGCCATCGCTTTCGCGCTAATGAATAATGTTCCAGTTTTCTGTACTAAAGAAGTTTTGGAGAAAACTCTCCCGTTAGAAGAGTTTCAGTAAAAAAACGTGCCCGTGCCGCTTGTTTTAACCCGTGCCCGTGCCGCTTGTTTTAACCCGTGCCCGTGCCCGCGTGCGTGCCCGTGCCCGATTCCCGCTATAC
>JAGVJG010000124.1 GCA_020051235.1 Parachlamydiales bacterium
CCGAGGCTAAAAAGCCGATTGCCCATCCGAATACAAATAGTAGGATTGCAAAAGGGATAAAGGCCCATCCAATGGTTAATACATTCAAGGCGAATAGCAAATAGACAACCAAAACGCCAAAGATTAACGAGATAAATAATTTGAAAATTGCAAGGATGAGTGACCCGGCTATCCATTCAGATAATTTGAGCGGCGTCGAAAATAAATTGACTAAGTTCCGATGCCAGAACTCTTGAAGAAGATTGAAAGAGATGCTGATCGCTCCCCTCCATGTGATTTGCCAAAAGATTAGTGCCGTCATCAAAATTAAGGGTAAGGCAGGAACGTTATTCTGATTCTTGATCCAGATGGAAGCAAGGCCCCATAGTAAGATATCCACTAGCGGCCAATAAAATAGATCCGACAATTGATGGAAATCTTTTAGGGTGTAAAAGTACCGATAGAAGACACCGCGGATACGACTGATATTCATGGCGATTTCTTTGCTATTTGAAGGAAGAAGTCTTCTAAGGAAGGCTCTTCGATTTTAATATTAGAATAACTGACCGATGCGCGGCTAATTCCATCCAGGAAGGAGGGAATTTGCTCTTCATCGAGCAAAATTTCAATCGATTTATGATCGACGCTATATTTAAATCCTGCATCGCTTGCAAGGCGAATTGCCTGCTCCATTCCATCACAAACAAGTAATTTAACTTTAAAGGTGGATACACTTTTCGCGAGCTTTGCCGGCTTATCGTTTGCGATGATTTTACCCTCTTTTAAAAAGATGGTCCGATCGCAAATTTCCATCACCTCTTGCATCTTATGAGAAGTAAAAAGGATAGAGAGGGCTTTTTTATCTCGCTGCTCTAATAAGAACGAGCAAATGTCGTTGGCGATATCAGGGTCAAGCGAGGCGGTAGGTTCATCCAGTAATACAATCTTAGGATCTACAAAAAAAGCTTTCACTAACATCAAACGGGTGACTTGACCTGCTGATAACGTGGAGACGCGGTGATTTTTTTTATCTAAAATACCGAATCTTTCTAATAGAGGTTCAAATGCCTTGTAGCTTTCCTCTCGACTTAAACCATAAAGATGGCCAAATACTTCCAAGTTTTCCGCAATTGTCAAAAGCCAAGGTAAGCTGGTATAAGTACTCGCGAAAGTTACTTTTTGTAAAACATCTGAACGATGTGTGGCAAAATCCTTACCAAAATAAAGTATTTTACCCGAAGTGCTGGACAGTGTACCGAGCAACATTTGAATGGTCGTGGTTTTACCCGAACCATTGGGACCCAATAAACCTAATATTTCACCCTCTTCTAAATGAAAAGAGATCTCATCCACTGCAGTGACAGGCGGTGTACCCAAATAAGTCTTTTTAATCTTATCGGCAGATAATACGATAGGCATATTAGTCTCTATCTGAAATAACAGAATAATAGGAAAACAATGAATTTATATGTTATCTAAATATGCATAAAATTAAAGATAGAAACAGCAAATGATAAATCTAGGTAAAATTCCATACATATAACCTCATAAGTAAAACTGTCCAAAAGCTCATAAACGCTACTACCTGAAAAAGGATCTATAACCTATATTCTTCTAAACTTTTAATCATTACGTTTTATGCAAGCGCAACCTGTCACTACAAGTCCCTCTACTTTACCCCTTTTAGATTCTTCAACGGAAATCACATACTTAATAAAAAAACAATTTGAGGAGCTTGTAAAATCCGGTTCCGGTGTAACCTGCGTCGCTTTTGTTGCTTCGCTATTTTCGGGACAGAACTATTTAGTTGCCCTAGAAGTTTTTAAGGAAAAATTACCGGTGACTACGGAAGAGGTAACTTTTACTTTTGATGATGAATCGGAGATTAAACTTCCTATTGCTATTGTGGAATCGCTCAAAAGAGATTGTAATTTGATTGATAATTTAGTTGGTGAGATTGGGTTAGATAAAATTCCTCTTTCAAACTGTTCTCCCTTAATATTTCGCTCACTATTAAATCGATTATATCCTCACGCTTATCCAGAAAAGGGTGGAAATGATTTAGGATCACATATCCAATTAATTCGTTTAGCTAACTATTTGGAAGCAAATACTCTACTCACTAGGCTATTAGAAGAGTTAAAAGGCAGGTTATGTCGATGTTCCCTTACTGAACTTTTATTTCTTTATAATATAATTAAGAACGATAATTTAGCTTTCTTTAAAAGTTTGATTGAAAATGAGTTGGCAGTTTTATTTGGAAGACTCTTGTTAGATTCAAATAATCGCGACGAAATCATTGCTCGTTATGACGATAATGGAATAAGAGCTTTATCCTTTGAAGGTCAAATTAAAGTTGATAAAGATTTTATAGAATTGTTGTCTGGGATATCCACGCTTGAATATCTAAATTTAAAAGACTGCATGAACGCCACAAGTGAGGCAGTAAAAAAAGTCCCTAGAACTCTTAAACATTTAAACTTAAAAAAATGTTCGATCCATGACCGAGCCTTAATTGGACTTCCACCCCTTCTTTCGTTAAATATTTCAGATTGTTGGAAAATTGGTTCAGTGAAAGACATTCCACGTTCAATTACTTCATTAAATGCGAGTAAAACAGGTCTATCTGATGAGGCTTTGCAAAATTTACCTGCTCCCTTGACTTACTTAGATTTAAGTGAGTGCAAATGGGTTACGGATAAAACAATCTTACAACTTTCTCAAAGCATCACTACTTTAATTTTATCCGGATGCAAAAAACTAACTAATGCTGCTTTTGATAATCCTTTGCCCAACCTTAAACATTTAAATATAAGCAAAACAAACATAACCTCTCTTAATGGCGTTCCTAAAAAACTACTTTCCCTAGATGCAAGTCAATGCTTTATTACAGATGATTGTTTAGAGGATTTTTCCCATCTTCAAATGTTAAATATTTCCCATTGCAAACTCTTAACTGCTGATGTTTTGCCCCGTCTATCTAGAGGTTTATCCAGCCTATTCATGAGAAGACTTTCTGGGATAACAATTGAGAATATGAGGAAGTTGCCCCCCTTTTTAAAAAAACTGGATTTATGGGGATGTGATGTCGAAGATGAAGTAATTACTGTTTTACCATTTACACTTGAAGATCTGATTTTAGACGGAAAAAACTTTAAAGACGAAAAATGTCTTTTATCACTGAAAAGTAAACTGTTATTTATATCACTTGAAAATAGCACGATCTCAGATATTGGAGTGAGTTATTTACCAAAATCTTTATTAGGCTTAAATGTATCGATGTGTAGAAAGATAACAAATGGGGTTTCTCAATGTCTTCCAAGAGGACTTCTTTTCCTTAACATCTCTACTTGCTATCAGATTACAAGCAGTGTCATGAAACAAATGCCGGATCTTATACATTTAGATATTCGATGCGAAAAGGTCACTCGTGAAGTTATTGATTTATTGCCTAAATCTCTTTCTATTTTAAGCGCGTTTGAATATGTAGGAGCAGAAAAACTTCCCTCTCATATTACTGTAAAGATATCGCGTAATCCACCCATTATTAACGAGTGGCAGTAATGATCATTCTCTTTCCTTCTGGACTAATCGGATTTCCTTTCCAATTATCATAAAAATGAAGGTTGGAATATCCGATGTTTGTCAGGATTTTTTTTAGTTCAGTGGGGCTATATAAACGAATCTCGAATTCTGTTGTTTTTTCTAAGTTATTAAATAGAGTCGTTCTTTTTGTTCGAGACCTACCTGAAGCTGGATCAAACGATATTTCATCACTCATGAAATTTCCGCTCTTTTCAACTTTCATTTGAGGCTTGAAATAGGAATGAAAGTTATCTCGATTATGAGAATCAAAACAGAAAATTCCTCCCGGCTTTAATGCATGAAATATACGGCTGAATAACTCTTCGTTTTCTTCATCGCTAAAGTATCCTATTGCAGTGAAGAGACAATAGACACGGTCATAAACCGCTTGATAATTGATATTTCTCATATCGGCGTGAATATAATTCACTTTGACGCCTATTTTACTTGCGTCCTCTCTTGCTATCTTTAAAAAGCCCTCAGAGTAATCAATACCGGTCACTGTATGCCCTAATTTAGCCAGAGCGTTAGCATGGCGACCAAACCCACAAGCCAAATCAAGAATATATTTTGGATGAGCTAAATCGGTAAATTTTTTAAGAAAGTTAATTTCTGCTTCTAAGCGTTTAGGAGTTAAAACATCTGAATAGAAATAGAGATATTCCTCTGGGCTAAAAACACTTTCTAAATTATTTAGACTCATATTTTTCTAAATTACCGAATGCCGGCCCCGTTATCGCTTTTCCACATCCATCAAATCTAGATCCATGACAAGGACAATCCCAACTTTTCTCGCCTGAGTTCCATTGAACACAGCCATGTAGATGAGGACATCTAGCTGAGTTAAAGTGGAGTTTTCCCTTTTCATCTTTAAAGACGGCGACTTTTTTTAAACCTTCTCGCAATAAAATTCCTTCGCCAGGCTTCATCGCTTCAACTGTCTTTTTTTCACCCGGTGTTAACCAATCCAGATATTGATTGGCGGTGTTTAGATTTTCTTCGGTAAACTCCTTAATGGCAGCAAGCGTCTTTCTGGAGGGTTTATAAACGGCTTCCCAAGGATTTGATTTTTTATTAATTAAATCTGGAATAAGCATTCCAGCAATCGTACCATGAGTGAGCCCATTTCCAGAATCCCCTGTCACGATATAAACATTTTCATCATGGGGATTTTGGCCGATATAGGCTAATGAATCAACGGGTTCAAAGACTTGGCCAGACCATTTAAATTCTACCTCTTCAAGCTCGGGTATTCGCTTACGGGCCCATTTTTCTAGTGTACTATATTTAAGCTCATTTTTATCTTCTTGGCCGGTTCTATGATCTTCTCCCCCTACCAATAACCAGTCATATTTGTCGTCTTTTTTCTGAACACGAAGATAATGGTAAGGATCGGGAGTGTCCCAATAAAGACCTGGAGGTATGAGACCTTTCTTAACTTTAAAGGCTACTATATACGTTCTATAAGCTGATTGCTTTGTGTGAATGTAATAACGGTCATTTATTGGACTACAAGTCGCAACGATAATGGACTTAGCAGAGATGTTGTGGCCGTCATGAGTTTTAACTGTCCCGTTCTCAATCTCTTCGACAACCGTATCGGTATAAATCTCCCCTTTCATTCCCGTAATTGTTTTACAAAGGCCTTTTAAATATTTTAAAACGTGGAACTCGGCTTGATTAGGAAATAGTAGACATCGGCCGGTGTCAAATGTTTGACTAAAAGGGGCGCGATCCGCTTCTTTTACTTCTGATCCAATCTGATTAATCGCTTCTCTTTCTTTATCTAGAATATCTTTTGAGTCGTGAGGAGGAACGAACAAATAGCCATCTACTCTCGCAAAGTCGCAATCGATCTTCTCTTCTTTCACAATCTTTTCAATGTAGTCGATGGCGGCAGCATGGCTCTCAGCAGCGAGTTTTGCAGACTCCAATCCAAAGAGGCTTATTAAATGTTCGTATCTATCATCTAAGATCCATGTTAAATGGCCTGAAGTTCTCGCTGTCTGTCCACCCGCAGTTGCACCTCTATCTAACACAACAACGCTTTTGCCCTGCTTTAAAAGCGTGTACGCACAGGTTAATCCTGCTATCCCAGCTCCCACGATACAAACATCGACTTTTAAATCTTTTACAAGTTTTGAATAGGTGGGCAATTCCACTTCCATCCAAGTTGAAATAGAGGCTCCAGAATTATTGCAGAAGGTTTCCATAGATCACTTATAATCCTTCTTAAAAGGACTGTAAATAGATGCTACAACTTGCTGTAACTAGATCACTTGAAAAAGCAGGTTAATATAAAAATATCACGATGAACGGTTTCTGCGTTTAAAAGCTCGACGGGAGTGACATAGTGGGCGGAATCGCGATTGTGAAATACGATGGCCTGATTATGGGCGTGCTTTATGGGAATTTTAGGAGAATCTGAATTTATCCATACACCCTCTTCTTTATCGTAGCTTCCACCCATTTGGAGAATAATATCCGCTCCTTTCCAGGTAACAGGCGATAGAAGAAGAACCAGTGAATAGTCAGCATCTTTAGATTGCTCATCTACGTTAATAGAATCTCGATGCCAGAATAGATCGCTTGTTGCAGCATTTGAAACATTAACGACGTTTCTATCTAAATAAGCTCCAAGAGAAATCGTGGTTCTATCTATATCTACTCCATTTTCAGAAAGGCACTTGAGAAAAATTTGACTTACACTGTCAATAACAGGTTTATAAGGACTTTTTGTTTGATGATAGAATTTACCTTGATGGTATAAAAAATTTTCATCCCAATATGTACTTCTTCCAAAATTCTTGATTTCGGGTTTTTCTTTATCAGTTATTTGTCTAAGAGACATTAATTGATCTTCAGTAAGAACAGGTGTAGGAAGTATTTTATAAAAGGGGGATGCCACAAGGGTAATCTATATTAAAACGTTCTATTTATTATAGATAGTATGTGGTTTTCTGTGAACCCAATACCTCTGTAGAGGCATTGGGCGAGGGACTATCAATTAGTATAAAATTCTTTATTTTTATAGGCGACTCCCAAGATAAATCCTCCGATTAAACCTTGAATCACGCTTGCTAAAAACCATGCCCATGCAAGAGAAAAGGGAATGGGTAACCATAGATACCAAGAAGCACTCATAAGCCCGGCAAATACTCCTAAATAAAGCCCAAACTTTAGCCCGTCTTTGACTCCACCAAAAGGAAATACTCGAACAAAGAAAAAAGCGGTCCAAGCGGCTAATATGAAATGATACAAGGCGGTTAATAGAATATTGCTTTGCATCTGAGAAAAGGGGCGCCAAGTAGGTGCAGTCTCTTCGTAATAGGGCATTAATAAATGACCATGTACATAACCCTCATAAATAAAAAAGAAGGCAAATAGCGCAAGGGTCGCTATCCAATACCTTTTAACATCCATAATCGCTCCTATAAAATACCCTTTTTATCAAAAAAGATTTTTTACCCGTATTGAATAGTTAGCAGACATCCTTTAAGCTGCTCCAATTAAACAGGATAAAGGTCATGAATAAGCTGCTTTTATTTTTCATATGTGTTTTCTCGCTATTACAAGCCGAACAAAAGGTCGTGCTAATCTCAGGAGCTACAGGCGGAATTGGAGCCGAAACCGTCAAAGCGTTTAGTCAAAAAGGCTGGACTGTTTGGGCAGGTTATCGCAAGAATATTCCTGATTCGATTTTAGAATTACCTAACGTAAGTTTTATCCCTTTAGATGTAACCAATGACGAGGATGTCTTATCTGCTGTAAGTGAAATCATTAAGTCGGAAGGTCACATTGATGTGCTTATTAACAATGCGGGTTATGCCATTTTCGGTCTTGATGAAGAGGTAAATAAGAAAGAGATCGAAAAGATGTTCGATGTCAATTTCTACGGAAGCCTTCGTTTAATTAAAGCGGTTCTTCCACATATGCGACTTGCCGGTAAAGGTCATATTATTAACGTTAGTAGCACTTCAGGCATTCGAGCTGTCCCCGGCCTCGGTCTTTATGCAGCCACCAAGTTTGCGCTAGAAGCGATTAGCGAATCCCTCGCCGCTACTCTATACCCGACTATTCAAGTTAGCATCGTTGAGCCAGGTACTGTCAAAAACGATTTTGTGAACAATGCACAAGCCTTTGAAAACCCCTTCATAAAAGCGTTAATCAATAAGCTATTGCTCCTTGCTCAAAGCGGACAAGAGTGCAGTGAAATCGGTCAACTCATGGTTGCCATTGCTGAAAACCCCCAACCGAACCTGCGCTATCAAACTTCTACAAAAGTGGAAGAAACTGCAGCGAAAAAGTTTGTGGATATTACAGGCAACAAACTAAGAGACGAGTGGAGACTCTTCTACCAACAACTGAATCAATAAGATACAAAACAGGACCCCTTAAGCACGCTTAAGGGGTATAAGATCCGCCTATCGGCGGGCAAGATCGGCCTTCAGGCCGGCAGGATAAAATTACATTTTTCTGAGTATCTTAAACTCTTTGTGTTTCAATTTTTTTAAACGCAAAGACGCAAAGAGTTACCTTTAACTCATAAGACCATTATTTGATTGAACATAAACACAAAGACACTAAATTTAATCGGTCATAAATTTTAATGAATACATAACCTCTTTGCGCCTTTGCGTCTTTGCGTTTAAATTATCCTTCAGGTCGGCAGGATAAAATTACATTTTACTGAGCATCTTAAACTCTTTGTGTCTTTGTGC
>JAGVJG010000009.1 GCA_020051235.1 Parachlamydiales bacterium
ATAATTACTAAATGATAGTAGCCTTTCGGCTACTATCTATTATTGTTTATTTAGCCGATTGAACGGTAACAAGGTTATTAACGCCTTTTACGCCGTCAACTTCTTTTACTTTGTCGCTAACTTTTTGAACATCTTCAGGTTTTTCAACAAATCCGGAAATGATAACAATACCATTATTAGTACGTAAAATGAGGGTATCATACCCTTTTGAGAGCCATCCGCCTTTGAGTTTTTCGCGAATTTTAGCGTTTAAAGCTCTATCATCATCGGTAGCAGCAAAATCGGGATGAGTGGCAGTAGCAGCCGTTGCATCGTTGTTAAGGCTAACTTCATTGTTTGTAGATACGATTTGGTTGATGACTTGTTTTACACCTTGAATTTTTCTAATCTTGTCTTCAAGGCTTGTTTTATCTTTTAATGATTCAACATTACCACGTAGTGTAACTGTTCCATGAGCTACATCAAAATTGACTTTATCAAAGCTCTTGCCAAACCAGCCGCCTTTTAAGGTATCGCGCACTTGTGTTGCGATTTCTTGATCGGTTGCCGTTAATGTCATGGCTTGATTGGTCATTGCTTGATTTGCATTTGTATAATCAGCAGCTGTCAATAATGACACTGAGCTTACTGCAATTAAAACGAAAAATTTATTCATAAAAAACCCCATCCATTTTTTTCTTAAAAAACTATTTAGGAGCAAAACATTTAATGCTCCCTAGAAGAAAAATCGGGCTAATTTAATTTAATGTCAAACTAGTGCTTAAGTGTTTAAATATTAATGATGACAATCTTCAAAAAATATTAAACCATTTCTATAAACAGGCTGAAGAATTAGTGAACGATAATAATCGTTAAAACCTGTGCAGAATATTTCAAAGGGCAATGATAGAATTAAACGGACTTGTCCTCTAAAATCATTAACATGATCGTAACTGCCTCGTAATTCAAGAGTTACCAATGTTTTCCAATCAAAATCCAGGCGTCCTGCCATTCCCCAATAACAATCCCCGTGTTTGCGTCCATAAAAATAGGGGCCAAATCCTGTGTAAAGAAGAAAGTTGTTACAAAATATAAGAGGCATACCGAGTTCAAGGTCGGCACCATCTAACAGTTTTGAGCAATGAAATTGATCATGATGCTTTTTATGAGTTTTCGAAGCAATGTAGCCATTAAGTCTCACATCGATGCAACGTCCCAACCATTCTATTCCAATGCCAAATCGATTGTTGTTCTTTTTGAATTCGCTTTCTCTCCAATCGACGTAGGCATTAATTCCAAAAATTCCCTCACGTGTAATGGTTCTCATTCCAAGACCGCCGCTTGATGCCCATTTTGATTTCCATTTATTTTCTGCAAGACGATAGCCGCGAGCATCGGCAAATACTAATAAACAATCGGACATACATGGAAGAAAGAGGTCTAATTCACCGTAGCTTTTATCAATTCCAATATATTGTCCGGCAGAATAGGCGACCTCAAGCCTTGTGCCTAAACAGCCCTTACAATCCGCTGATAAATTGAAAGAAGAGAAAAACAAAATAAGAGATAAGAATTTTTTCATGATAATCTTATCTCTTTTTAAATTGATTTCTTACAACAAGATTTCATCCCATTTTTTGATAAGTTCAAGGGAAGTACCGCTACCTCCGCAAACCACAATCACTATAGTCTTATGTTTTCCAGGAGGAATTCTTTTTTCATATCCAAGTGCAAGCGAAGCTCCACAGGCCGGTTCGGTTAAAACTCGATGATCATTTATAAAGTTTTTAACGGCATTGACGGCTTGTTTGTCGGATACAAGTAAAGGTACAACTGACTCATTCATGCCATAATCAAATGCTTTTTCACAGATCGTTTTTGCACCGAGTGTTACCGCAATTGTATTGATGCTTTTTAAAGTAACCCTTTTCTTTTCTTTCATTGAATCATAAAAAGAAGCCGCGCCTTCGGTTTCAGCTGTGTATACGGTTGTATTCCAGCCAACTCTTTTTATTCCTTCCATAACGCCTGAAAAAAGACCTCCACCTCCGACTGAAACAATCATCGCATCGGGAATTATTCCAGCCGCTTGTATTTCATCAATGATTGTAGAATGCCCTTTCCAAATAGTAGGATGATCAAACGGAGGGATGTACGCGTGTTTGGGATTTTTAGCGATTTCTCGAGCTTTTATGTCTGCTTCTGCCCAACTTTCACCTTCGATCTCTACTTCTGCACCTTGTTGCTTTATTCTTTCGATCATCATTTTCAAAGTAGTTTTAGGAACAATGACCCTTACGCGAACGCCAAGTTTTCTGCCGGCGTGAGCCGCAGCGAGACCTGCATTGCCGCCCGAAGAGGTAACAAAACATTCAGTTCGTTCTTTTTCTAAATATTCTCGACATAATGCGCTAATGCCACGATCTTTGAAGGAACCTGTGGGTTGCATCGATTCCATTTTTAAATAAACTTTAGCGTTCAAAAGATCGCTTAAAGCTTGTGATTCAATCAGGGGAGTATTGTTATAAAGTTGCATATTATAAGGTTATATTGGTTTCGTAAACATGTTTTGCTTCAGCGTGTAGGCGAATCTTATCTAGAAGTATTTCAAGCTTTACTTCTCCCGGACGATCCATGAAATGGCCTTGTTCTACACCCAACATTTTCGAGTCTTTCGGAACCATATTATGTTGAAGAGCATATCGAGCAATCCCTGCCTGCATAGATCCCGTGAAGGGATCTTCAGGAATTCCAACAGCGGGTGCATATCCGCGGGCGTGAAGTTGGTTTTTAGAATCAAAAGCCTCGTTCGTAAACACGCAAATAAGTACGAGGTTTCTATTTTTAGCAAATTCAAGAGCATTTGAATTTGTAAGATCAAGCTTCTTCAAGCTTTCTAAATTTTTTGCTACAAGGTAAAGAACTCTATTTGTCTTTTCCAAAAGAGTGGGCTTCGATTTGTCTATTAAACTTTCATCTATCGAAAGACCCTCATAATGACTCAATTCAAATTCAACGGGAGGAGCTTCTATAATGTAGCGCGGTGTATCATGCGTTAAGTCTATCGCCATATTCAGAATGCCCGCATTTGTTTCAACCCGATATTGGTTATACGGTTTAGTACAGTCATAAAGCTTTTTTTTAGCTATTGTACAGAGTGCGCCTACGGTTGCGTGGCCGCAGAACCTAATTTCACTTCCTGTAGGCGTGAAATAGCGAAGGCGAAAATCAGCTGAATCACTTCTTAATATAAAGCTTGTTTCAGAAAGATTCATCTCACGAGCAATTTGCTTCATCTCTTTATCGGAGAGCGTATCTGCATCAACAACGGCAGCGGTTGGATTGCCGCCAAAAAGTTGATTGGTAAAGGAATCAATTTTGTGTAAGTTATAAATTCTCATGATTGTTTTATGTGGTTATAGATAGTGGCTCGAGATATTTTTAATTTTTTTGCTATATAGCTCGGGGCGTTTTTAAAGTTAAAAGTTCCTTTTTTATATAGAAAAACAACAAGCTCTTGTTTTTGCTCACGACTAAGTCCATTTAGAGTGAGACTTTTTTCAATTAAAAAGATGTCGATAAACTCGTTAATCTGTTTCTCCCATTTTGAGCCAAAAAGCTCTACAGGGTTATCGGCGGTAGGCTCAATTTTCAAGAAGGTAGATATTAATTGGTGGGCATCTGCAAGCAAGCGAGTATCTACATTAATGCATATCAGGCCGGTTGCTTCCCCCTTTTCATTCCTTAGAGTTATAGAAGTGCATTTCAAGGGACTTCCGTCCCAATTGGTTTTGTAATAGGGGGGAAAAACGTCCGGAAAATTCTGAGGGTCTATTTTTAATTCTTGTAAAGGGGAGGTGTCACCTACTTTCCGCTTAGAAAGGTTATTAAAAATAGCTACAATTTTACCTTGTTTAAGGTCATGAACGGCGACTTCTACCAAAGGATTAAAAAGGGTAGTAATCCCTTCAATAAGGGGAAGGTAGGCCTTCCAATTGAGTGTTTTCATACTAAAAGCCTAGCATTAAATGTACATTATGTCAAATTTAGACAAAATGAATAGTTGGTTTTGCTATTAAATATTTAAGTGAGATAATGAAAATAGCTATTTTTGAGAGGTTGACCCATATGGATGAGGGAAAACTGACTTTAGTTGAAGCGGTAGAAACGCTTTCTAACATTGCGGATATGAACATTGATCCCGCGATAACACTATTTAAAGATCAGGGTTTAATGATTACCCCCAGCGATTCTTTAAGAGAAATCGACTGGCAAAAAGGGGAAGGCCTCGAAGTAGTCAAAGGTCTCTTCGGTGTTGTTCTAGATTACCTTAGAGGATTTTATAAGGATCACTACACTTCGATTAAAGACGCCAAGACGTTAGAAGGGATTAAAACCATTATGGTTTTAGTTGGTGAGGCGGCAAAAAAAATCGATAAATTTCAAGCCGAACATTTTCGAGAAAAATTCAAAAGTATTACCGATACAGAGGAATATAAAAGGCTTCAAGAGTTTTATAAGAAGAAAATCTCTTCCACGATCGATGAAGGGACTCTCGGGAAATGGCTTTACGCTATTACTCGACAATCGCTCGAAAGAAATAAGAAACTTGAAAAGAAATCTATCAACGAGCACCTATACATCGATTTAGATACGGTTAAAAAAGATAGTGATTATGAGCTTTTAGTCATCAGAAAAGAGGATGGCTCTCGCTTTTTTAACCCCAGAGTCATTCGAAACATTAAGCTCGTTTCTGATTTTGGACATTTCTTTTCCAGAGATACCGAAGATAATCCGCTAAGTCAAATTCACTACTGGCAAGATTTCTTTGCCCATGATTATGCGGAACATTTCCTCAATCGAATTATTCCTCATATCAATCGATTTTATGCCCACTTTAGATTGTATAGAGAGTCTGAACTTGCCTTCTTAATAAATAAAAGCTTCATGGCTCTCATGCTTGCTGCAGATAACCATAATGTTAAAAAGAACATCGCCATCAAATCTTCTGCTGATTACTTCAGTGACGCAGTCGATTTTTTAAAAAAAGCTATCAATGATCGTGAATTTCAACGTATGCATCTATATGGGGCAGAAAATGAACATTCTAAAATTCTAGTGAGTGTTATTTTTAATGTGGCAAAAGCCCTGTTTGAGCCCGAATATAACCAAAACTGCATCCAACCTTTTATCAAAGATCTTACAAAAGGGAAGGGAAATCCCTACCAAGTCATAAAACAAGCTTTAAGAAATCACCCGGGAGGCCCTTTGTCTAAAGCCATTGAACTATTGGAAGAGAATCCTTCAAGCTATTTTGAACCCCTTTCCGGCTTAAATGTTCCTACAAAATCGTATGAACTTGACTTTGATCAAAGAACGATAGACTTAATTCGATGCCCTTGTCCCGTACTTCAAGAATCAATTGAAAAAGCGACTCTATCGCCTGCCTTTCAAGTGATAGTAGATTCAAGTCCCGATAATCTAATTATTAACTGGCAAGACCCTTTACACGTAAGACAAGAGGCAAGATGTTCTTCACTGAGAAATCTCAAAACCCCTGTTATTTGTATCCCCATTGAATCGGATCTATTTAAACAAGAAGGGGAATATAGAGAAGAAAATAAAGCCGAGGTATTTAAGAAACATATTTCTCATGACCTTTCAAAGTTTGCCGTTAAATTGCCCTTGAATAAATGGATCGATGCAATTCATAAAACATTATTTGAGGGCAAAAAAGAACTCAGTAGAGAAGAAAGAATTGCCTTTTTAGAATTCGTTGTCATTTTTATCGAGCTCAAGGCCATTGAACACTATAAAGCTAAAAAAGTTTATTTTATATGCAAAGACGGCCTTGATGTTGTTCCCGCACATTTAGCCTGCCTTGCTCATTTTTATCATTTGTTCAAAGGTGCACCTACACCTAACCTTGAAACTGTATTTGGCTTTCCTCTTTTAGTTCGCGAAAGAACGCTGCTTGAACAGTCTTATAAAAAAGTCGAAGCCTTTAAAGCTTTCTGTGAAGAATATAAGAAACATTCTGCAGCATCAAAAAATTTAGCACATCTAATCACAACGTGCTTAGGTTCCGATTTAGCTAAGAGCATTCTCAAAGACCCCCTCTGCCCCGACATAGACTACCGCGCCTCAGCTTAGGTATGTTTTGCTAACTTTTTTTATTTACCACAGAGAACACAGAGATCACAGAGATAATATGAGAGCAGTGAGAAATATCTGCATTCATTACTCTCTCACTGTCCTCATTCTATCTCTGTGATCTCTGTGGTTATTGTTGTTCTTGTTTTCTGTAATGTACTTGTTTTCAGTAGAGAGCAATGAATTCAATTATATCTCACTGCTCTCATATTTTCTCTGTGGTCTCTGTGTTCTCTGTGGTAATTGTTGTTCTTGTAGTTTGTTGTTACTTTTTTCCGGTAATGTACTTATTTTCGAGGTAGTCGATATAGGGCTTGGAAGAGAACGGTTTTTTGGTAACCTTTTTGATTAGTTCCATTGCTTGATAGCGGCGACCATGGCGGTGAATGTTTTGGTTTAGCCATTCCTTGATGAAAGGTAAATCTAATTTTTCTACGCGTTTTTTCCAGTTTGGATGTTCTTTTTCGAAAGCATCGAAGAATTGAGCGGCATACATGTTGCCGAGAAGGTATGTGGGGAAATATCCAAAGGATCCGTGAGACCAATGCACATCTTGTAAACATCCTAAAGTGTCTGTTTTAGGAGTTACTCCTAAATAGGTTTTCATCAGTTCGTTCCATTTTTCAGGAAGGTCTTTTGCTTTTAGTGAGCCATCAATTAATGCGGTTTCTAACTCAAATCTTAAAATCACATGAAGAGGGTAGGTAAGCTCGTCTGCTTCAACTCGAATAAATGAGGGTTCAACGTGGTTAACATATTGATAAAGTTCTTCAGCGGAAATGCCTTTTAATATGTTCATTGAATGAAGGAGAGGAGTAAATCCTTTCCAGAAAGCAAGGCTCAAACCAATTCGTGTTTCCCACCAGCGTGATTGACTTTCATGAATGCCGTAGGAGATAGGTTCTCCCAAAGGAAGGCCAAAATACTTGGCGTTTAGTCCCATTTCGTAAAGCGCATGACCGGCTTCATGAAGGACGGTTAAAATGCTGCTTAATGGATCTTTAAGGTCAATTCGTGTGGTAATGCGGCTATCGGTAGGGTGTTGCGCAGACGAAAAAGGATGAGTTGAAATATCAAGTCTTCCATTGTTGAAATCATAGGGAAGCTTTTCAAGTAAGCGACGGCTTAATTCAAATTGTTCTTCTTGAGGATAAGTTTTAAAAGGTAGTTTGATTTTTTCAGATCGTGCTTTCTTTACAAATTCCTGCAAAGTTTTCTTCAAGGGATCAAAGTTATCTCTAATATCTCTAGTCGTAACACCAGGTTCATAACCATCAAGTAATGCATCATAAGGATGCTCGTCAAAACCATAGCGATCGGCTTTTTCCTGATTTAAAGTAACTAGTTTTTCAAGATACGGAAGAAAAAGTTTAAACTTATTTTCCTGTCTTGCTCTTTGCCATACTTCCGTCGCTTCAGAAGTCAGTTTTGCAAATTTTTCTACGAATGCAACGGGAAGAACATGGTCTCTTACAAAATCTTCTCTGAGGCGAATAACATTGGTTTCTTCATCTTTTGAAAGTTTGGTTTTAATTTTCCCGGTTTTTATATCAATAAGTGAAGAGAGGAATTTCTTAAATTCTGGCCCTGTCTTTAATTTATGTCTTATTCCGGCTAACAGCTCGATTTGATTTGCACGATTCGCATGAGCTCCTTTGGGCATGTAGGTTTCTTGATTCCAAGAAAGCTCGGCAAGAATGCCCCCTTGTAGGGCAACTTCATTGCACAGACGTTTTAGATCATCGTACTTTTGCGACATTTTGTGATTCCTCATAAACAAAGATTCGTTGAATTCTAGGGCCAAGGCAGGTGATTAATTCATAAACAATGGAATTGCCCGATAAGGCAAGATCTTCAGGGGAGAGATAATGGCCATATTCATCTTCTCCAAAAATTAAAACGGGATCTCCGACTTTAGCATTAGGAATATCCGTTAAGTCTACCATCATAAAGTCCATGCAGATATTGCCAACCATGGGGGCTTTTTTGCCGCGGATCATAACTTGACCTTTGCCGCTATAGTTTCGATGAAGTCCATCAAAATAGCCGATCGGTAGGACAGCTATGCGCTGCTTCTCCTTTTGAACGATATAGGATCTTCCATAACTAATCGTTTCCCCGGCTTTGCAGACGTTGATGCCGACAATTCTTGATACAAGAGAAACTGCAAGGCGCAAATCAAGTTCTTTATATACGGCACTGGAGGGATATAGACCATAAACAGCAAGGCCCACTCTCACCATGTTATATTGGGGAAGTTTAAATCGAATGGATCCTGCACTGTTGGCAGCATGCTTCCAAGGAATAGAAACCCCTTTGGATTCAATTTCTGTAACGATGGCATCAAACGTTTTGATTTGATTCAAAGTAAACAGGTCTTGATCAGGATTCTCTGCGCAAGCGAAATGAGTCATTATTCCTTCAAGCTTGAGAGAGGGGTATTCTAATATTTGGTCGGCCAATTTCACGGCTTCTTCAGGACGACAACCAAAGCGACTCATTCCTGTATCAATGTGAAGGTGAACTTTAATGATTTTATTTTTTAATTTTGCCTCTATGGCAAGCTCTTCGATCAGCTCATGTGACGAGACGCCGACTTCAAGTCCCCATTTAACTACTTTGGGAACTTCATAAATGGCCGCATTGATAGTAAAAATAGCTTGGGTAAGACCCGCTCGTTTTAATGCAACCCCTTCATCTACGTAGGATACTCCTACAATATCCACTCCACACGACTTTAAAAATCGCGCAATCCTGACATCATCTGTACCATAGGCTAGGGCTTTCACCATCACCATGACGCGTGTTTTAGCAGGAAGCTTAGCTCGAATAGCATCAATATTAGATCCAATCGCCGCTAAGTTGATAATACATTGGTTTGTGCAAATCGAATCATTGAATGTGGCCGTCAATTTATCCAGACGTTCTTTTTTTTCGCCTTTTATCAAAACAAAATCGCCTTCCCTTGCAATTTTCTGGTAGGCATCAAGAGCGACTTCATAAGAAGGGTGAATATTTATTTCAGCTTCCGAGGAGAGCATTCTAAGCTCTTCGATTAAGGGAAAATAGTCTTTCTGGCCATAAAGAAAGATCTGATTAATATTTCTTCTAGCAAAAGTTTGAGCCACTCTTTTTAAATCGACATTAATATGAGAGGTAGGTTTTTTTAACCCTCCAAAAAATACAATTTTTCGGCTGTAGGGTAAAGAGTGTTCAAAAAGCTTCATGCTTTGTTCAACGGAAAGAGGGTCTGAACAGTATGTATCATTGATAAATGTCATTCCAAGCGGGGCTTTCCAAATTTCCGTTCTCCAAGGCTCCGGCTCATAATCTTTTATAACTTCAATAATAGATTCACGGCTTACACCTAAAAGATGAGCGCTTTTAACAGCCATGTTTATAAGGTCGATGAAATAATAGACTCCCGATTTTTGAACGCCTTGATAGGGCTCTTGGTTGGGAAATACAATTTCAAAAGGAAAATGACCTGGATCTCCATCGTAGGTTTTAGCGTGAGGCAAACTGGGATGAGATTGATTCCAATAGAAAGGAGAATCAGCAAACACACTTTTATCAAGTGCGGGATCTTTGGGAATGAGGCGAAAACCTTTTAAGTGTTTTGATTTTAAAAGATATTCAACTTCACTCCATACATGACTACCAAGCGTCGTTTCATGTTTTTTTCCCACCGGAGTCAAGATGACATGTTTCGGTTTGATGATTTTTTCAAGCGCTTCCATTTCATTTGGCTTTGAGCAAGCCGCTTCAATAATGGCAACTTCATGTTCTTTTCGGATCTGCAATAGGCTTAAGGGCACACCAATCTGACTATTGAAACTCTCAGGAGAGGCTATCGCCTTTGCTTTTTGTTTAACAATTTCAATGAGCAGGTCTTTTAACATCGTTTTTCCGTAAGAGCCTGTGATAGCAATTACAGTGGCATTCATTTGATCGCGATAAGATCCTGCTATTTCTTGAAAGGCTTTTAAAGGATCTTCTACTTCAAGGAGTTTAATATTATAGGCGTTAGAGGGTAGCATGAAGCCTTTTCTGACGATTGCATATTTTGCGCCTAATTTTGCTGCATGCGTAATAAAATCATGACCGTCGGTAGTATCGCCTTTTAGAGCTACGAAGAGGGCGTTTTTGGAATCTATGCGGCGTGAATCAATTTGTATTTGATCAACGATAGCATCATCCTCAGATCCGCCTGCAGCAATAAAATTAGGCCATTTTTTAAGATCGAACGGCTCCATAAAACCTTGAGATTAAACCCAAGGCAATCATAGCAAACGGGAGGACTATTGCAAAGTAAGGATTCATTACTTGTCTTTCGGCGAGCGTTGTTCCGGCATTTACAATGATGTAGGTAAATACGAGACCAAATAAAGAAAGGGCATAGATGGCAAAGACGTTTAGATCACGGGTCACTTTAATGGCGAGAGGAATTGCACCAATTACGACGAGTAACGCGAGCCAGGGAAGTAACAGTTTACGAAGGAAGACAGCAAAGATATGCGTTTCCTTTTCGGAAGAAAAGTTCGCTTTGGCTTCATGGAATAGTTGGCTAATAGATCTTTCTTCAGGGGTGACGACCGTTTCAAGAAGTCGACTAGGGCTAAATTTGAGATCTTCAAAAACGACTTTTTGTTTTCTATCTTGTAGAGTTAACATCCCTTCATTTCTTTTAAGTCGTTCGACATAAGAGCCTTGAGGGCCACTATCGTTTATCGCCAACTCTTTCATACGATAGATGTCATTCGCAGTTCGGATCCAAACCAGGTCGTAAAAATGATTTTGGTTACGGTCATATTTCTGAAATAAAAGGGTTGATCCATCTTCTAGTTTTAAGGAATGCACTCTCGCATCGGTTTCTTTAGAGGATTGCTCAACGATATGAGAGGTTTCTATGGACCGTTCTTGTTTAAGGGCGTAAGGCTCGATCCATTCGGTGATAAGAAGAAGGGCGACGACTCCCATTAAGCCCACTAGAATAAAAGGACGCATCAGCCGACTTTTGGGAACACCGGATGCTTGTAAGGCTACTAGCTCATGATGAACATTTAATTGGATCAGCGTGCGAAGGGTTCCGATTAGAATAGATACAGGAATTAATACCTCAGCTCTTCGAAAGAACTCAGCCAAATAAAAGAGAAAAAGCTCGGTTATATTCATTTTTACATGGTGATGATGAAAAGAGCCCGAGTGGCTGGCATAGTCAATCAAAACATAAAGGCCATAAAAAGAGAGAAGGAAGAAGGAGGCGCCTTTTAGGGTTTCTTTTATGAAGTACTTTTCCCAAATTTTCATCGATCAATACCTCTTTGCACTTGGTTGAATTGCCAAAGAGAAGCCGCAAAAATTAAGACCGGGGGAAGCGCATATAATAAAAGGGTGGCTTCTTGATGATCGCTAATGCCTTTCCCAAGGAAGAACGTGACCATGTAAAGAGCGGTAAGTCCCGTAACGACTGCCAGATTCCAGATCTTTTTTCTTCGACCAATTTGAATGCCGTAAGCAAGCCCCATCATAGTAAAGATAAGGGGAGCAAAGCCAAGCGAAAGGCGTCTGGCAATTTCGGAATAGAGTCGACTTAGCTCTTTCTTTTCATGTTTCGCATCAAGGTTTAAATTTTTAATTGTGGCGATTTTTACAAGAATATTCTTAAAGCTAAGATGATCATCAGACACTTTCCATACCTTCTTTTGGACAATGGAAGAAAAGTCGTTTATCCGTGAGGAAACTTTCAAATTGTTCTCGATCACAAAAGGATCAAATCCATTTTTAGTGCTGCTTCTTAAAGAAGTTAAAAGGGTAATGCCTTCGCCGCTGAATTGATCAAGGTCTGCCACCATTTTTTCGGCCACCAATAAGTTCATTCGCTCGCCGCGTTTATTAGGGATAGCGACAATGACATCATGAGCTTCTTCACCCATTTTCGAATGGCCGAGCGTATCAAAATATATTCCCTTCATTTTCAAAAGGTGTTTGTTGTGAAGGAGCAAAAGGGGGTTAACTGATCGAAGTTCAGATTTAAGCAAGCTGGTTTGAAGATGTGAGAAGGTTGCGACTTCTGATAACACCACAAAATTTATAGCTGCAATAAAGCCTGCTATTAATAAGACGGGAGCAAAAATTCTTTTAAATGAAAATCCCAAAGCTCTTAAAGCGGTCAGTTCATGATGGGTTGTCAGTTCTCTTGTTAAAATCATCGCAGAGATAAGAGCTGAAAGAGGAATAGCTACGGGTAAGATGTAGGGAATTTGATAGATGACAAACCACAAAATATATTCGCCGGTCGTATCAATCGATGCGAAATGGGCAATCTCTTCTAAACGAAGGGTCAGAAGAACGGCAATAAACGCGAGAACAGATAATAAAAAAACTTTTAAATACTGCGTTACAATGTATCGCCAAAATATCGGCATAGAGGCTTAGTCTAACACAAAGTTGATATTATTTTTAGGAATTTAAGGGTGTGTTTAAGGTGAGAGTTGTCATATTCATTAAAAATATTGGACTCTATTAATTAATTGTTGAGAATTACTATAGTGTTGATTTGATAAAGAGGCTTTTTAATGGATAAAATCTGGTATATCATTTTAGATGGTGCTACACTAGGTCCTTATTCTTTTTTAGAATTGAGATCAAAACCCATTACTCCCGATACCCTTTGCTGGAAAGAGGGGATGGAAGGATGGACGCCCATTCGGGATGTTCCTGATTTAAAAGATTTATTTAAAGACCCCGTTCCTTTAAATGAAGAAGAAGATGAAGATGAAGAAAATCTGAGGGGTGAAGGCGAAGTCGCCTCTCTCGCAGTAAAAGAACCAAACTTTATATTTTGGTGGCTCATAATTGCAGCTTTAATACTAAGTTATTTATTATCTCAACTGTTTTAAATGATCGAATCCATAAAGAATTTTCTTAAAAGATTTCAGACAGATCGTCCCTTTGTATTAGGTTTATCAGGGGGCCCTGATTCGATGGCGCTTTACTATCTATTAAAGGAAGCGCAAATCCCATTTGTTTCTGCTCACGTTGACCATGGATGGAGAGAGGAAAGTGGAAGTGAAGCGACCTGGCTTCAAGAAGTTTGCACCCCCGTCTTTATGACTCGACTTGCAAAGCCGCAAAAAGAAGCGAATTTGGAAGCCTGGGCGCGCGATCAAAGACTGCTATATTTCAAAAAAGTGGCCGAGGAAATTGGTTCAAGGACTATTTTACTTGCTCATCAAGCGGATGATCAGGCCGAGACGGTCATGAAACGAATTTTTGAAGGATCCCCGCTTTATCGATTTAGAGCCATTGAGTCCGTGTCTGAATTTGAAGGTCTCACGATTTTAAGGCCTTTATTGCCGTACACGAAAGCAGAACTACTTAATTATCTAGGTGAAAGAGAATACATTACCGATCCGACGAATGGAACGGATGAGTTTTTAAGAGGTCGTTTTAGAGGAAGGCTCATTCCTTATTTGAATGAGGTAATGAAAAAAAGCTGCACGACTTCTTTCAACCGTTTTCACGCTGAAGTTAAAGAATTTCAAAATTACTTAGATAGAAGAATTGAGCCTTTATATTCTCCTTGCAGAAGCCCTCTTGGAAGTTATCTTCCTTTAAATAGTGAGGATCCCTACGAGTTAAAGTATCTGATCACCCGCTTTTTGAGAGAAGAACAATTGCCGGTTAGAGAAATCGATATTCAACAGATGATATTGAATAGAGGAAAAGCTAATTTAAGGGTCGGCCCTCTTTTTTTAGATCGTGGACTTTTGTTTAATTTAACTCAAAAAGACCAAATTCCTGAAAAAATCGCCTTTTCTGGCGAAACCACCTCGGTGGGTCCTTGGGTCATTAAAGTCGAAAAAGGGGCCGGAAAACCTTCAACTTGGACAGATGTTTGGCAAGGAAGGGGAGAATTTACCTGTTCTGAAAAACCGGCCATGATTGGTCGAGCTCCCAATAATGGGAAAAAAGGGGAGTTACCTGCCTTTTTAACTCCTTATATTCCGGTCATTTATACCGAAAATGGGGATAAAATTGACTTTTGGAGTAAAGATAAGAAAAAAGGAGCCGATTCTGGCTTCCGTATCTTGCTTAACTTCCTGTAACTCTGATAACATAAAGTTTATTATCATTTAGAGAATCTATGGCTGACGAGAAGAAAAACAATTTCCGAAAAAATTTTCCAAATGGGTTGATATGGCTATTGATGGCGATATTCTTATTCGCTTTCATGCTCCAGACCTATATTGACACCAAGTTTGCTAAAGTTTCCTTTAGCTACGAACTTGAGCATTTGGTTAACCTTCAACTTCTTCAACCGGAAGAATCTAAGAAGATAGCGCTTACTGATAACTTAGTGACTTTTGCCGGTAAATTCCGTGAAAAGCAAACGGACGAAGGTAAAAACCGCTACAAGTTCTTAGAGCAATTAAACCAAAATCATGAGCTTGAGCTTGCAAAAGAGAACAATCTTAAAGATTTAGGTAATCTCAAAGCTAAAAGTATTGAATCGGCTGAATGGTTTTTGGCTTTAAGTGGAATGCCCATTCCGAAAGACGGTTATGTCGTTGTTGATGAACTTTATAACTTCCCTTCCCAAGACTTAAGCATCGTCATTAAAGATTCGGGTAAAAAAGTTACTGATAGCTTAGCCACTTTAAAAACTCGCTTTAATGAGATTAAAGGGACTCCTGACGCCAACCAATTGAAAAAACTGGGAACCGATTTGGCTGAGCTCGTGGCACAAATGAGATCTCAGCAATTAGGTATCGGATCTGAACCGCTTAAACAGAGCTTAGTCGCTGTAGATAGAGAGTTATCAGAGACAAATGAGGCCAATCTACCGCTTGCTAAAAAAGTCGATCGGTATGAAAAAACGCTGAATGATTTACAGTTTATTTTCAATTCGCTTAACGAAGTTGAAGATCATGTACGTCTTCTTAAATTAAGATCGATTCGTAATTATAAGGAAGCCGTTGATCAATACGCTCAAATCGTTACGAAATTAGAAGATAACGAAGCGCAACTGGATAAAGCTCGCTCGTCTGTTCAGCAAAATGTTTGGTTCTTTAACAACCAAGAGCTTTCGACTCGCGCCCTTGAAAAACAAGATCCTGAAGTCTTCCACCAATGGTTCCAAACTGCTCGTGAAGAGTGGAATGCCTTTAATGATAATAAGGGTGGTATTTTCAAAGCACCGGATCAACCCACTAATATCGTATTAGAGAAAACATTCAAAAGTGAAGAGCCTGCTCCTAACTACTTAAGCTATCTCTTTACGCTGCTTCCCGTATTCTTAGTCCTCCTCGTTCTTTACTTTGTCTTTGCTAGACAAATGAAAGGGGTCGGATCGAATGCAATGAATTTTGGTAAATCGCCTGCCCGTTTAATTTTGCCAAAAGGAAACAACAAAGTTACCTTTAAAGATGTGGCAGGGGTTGACGAAGCGATTGAAGAGTTACAAGAGATTGTAGAGTTTCTAAAAAATCCCGGTAAATTTACGGCGCTCGGCGGAAGAATTCCTAAAGGGGTTCTTTGCATCGGTCCTCCAGGTACCGGTAAAACCTTAATCGCAAGAGCCGTTGCCGGTGAAGCGGATAGACCCTTCTTCTCGATCTCGGGTTCCGATTTCGTAGAAATGTTCGTTGGGGTGGGTGCAAGCCGTATCCGCGACTTGTTTGATCAAGCTAAAAAGAGCGCACCTTGCATCGTGTTTATCGATGAGATCGATGCGGTTGGTCGTCACCGTGGTGCCGGTATTGGCGGCGGTCATGATGAAAGAGAGCAAACATTGAACCAGCTCCTCGTCGAGATGGACGGTTTTGAGGCGAACGAAGGCGTCATTTTAATGGCCGCTACTAACCGCCCGGACGTGCTTGATAAAGCGCTTTTAAGACCTGGTCGTTTTGATAGACGAGTCATTATTGGCCTGCCTGATATTAAAGGCCGTTTTGATATCTTAAAAGTTCATGCCAAAAAGATTAAGCTTGATCCTTCCGTCGATTTAATGGCGATTGCAAAAAGTACAGCAGGCTGTTCAGGTGCTGATCTTGCAAACATCTTAAACGAAGCGGCTCTATTGGCTGCTCGTAACGGAAGAAGTGCGGTTACTTCTCAAGAGACAACTGAAGCAAGAGATAAGGTTCTTTACGGTAAAGCTCGTCGTTCGCTTGAAATTGACGATGCTGAGAAAAAGACCACCGCTTATCACGAATCGGGCCACGCCATTGTGGGCTTGAAAGTGAAACACTCGGATCCTGTAGATAAAGTTACGATTATTCCACGTGGTATGTCGCTCGGAGCAACCATGTTCCTCCCGCAGAAGAACAAAGTTAGCTACTGGAAAAATGAGATTCTAGATCAGCTCGCTGTATTAATGGGCGGTCGTTGCGCAGAAGAAATTTTCGTAGGAGATATCTCATCCGGTGCTCAACAAGACATTGAAAGAGCCACACACCTTGCTCGTGCAATGGTTTGCGAATGGGGTATGAGTGATGCGATGGGCGCAGTTGCTTATGATGAGCGCAGTGAATCGGGTCAATATCTCGGTTGGAATAACTACCACGATAAGAAATATTCGGAAGAGACTGCAAAAGCGATCGACGTCGAAGTTAAAAAGATCTTGGATGCGGCTCATAAACGTGCTTTAGAAATTCTTGAAGAATGCAAAGAAGCCGTTGAATTAATGACCGCTATGTTAATCAAGTATGAAACGCTTGATGCAGATGATGTGAAGAAGATTGTTCAAGGTGAATGGACCATGGAAGACAAAGACGATCGTCTTAAGAAGCAAGACGAGCTTCATAAGAAGCCGATTGTTACTCCTCCACCCCCACCTCCAAACCTTCAAGCCAAGTCGGCTCCCCAACCTCTTTAATAAATTAATAGCCTCGCCTATCCAGGCGGGGCTATTTTTTCAATAGTCTCTACAAATTTTTCTTTATCTTTCGCCTTAAATATAATTATAGAGCCATTCTTGATTCCAATCTTGACTCCAAATTCTTTGACCAAAAATGGAACAAAATCATTATCTAATTTTTCTTGAGGGACTTTAATTGTACATTTTAAAAGGGCTTCTTGTTCCGGATTGTCTGATTTTAATACAGGTGTACAAGGCCTAATTTCATAGCTTGAAGTTACAATGTTAGAGAACATTTCTATGGCTACATTTCTGAAATTAATATCATGATGATAAGCAGGTATAGGCAAATTTTTTTCAAGATTATGTTTACAAATCAACGCATACC
>JAGVJG010000002.1 GCA_020051235.1 Parachlamydiales bacterium
AAACTCATGTTGAATGTTATAAGAAATTCGCATAAAAAATACACCATGATTAGTGCATTAAGTGGCCTTGTGTATAGATTACATGATCCTGAATACCCTCAATTCCCAAGTGAAGATGAGGTTATGTTATGTTTTGTTGAAGGAAACTTCATATGCAAGAGATCGCTTTTAGAAGGTCTTCCTTTTTTTAATCAGCCTATTAGCTCAGGTATAAGTTTAACTCGTACTTTTCATTTTGAAGAACCGATATTGGTTCAAATCAGCTATGCCTTTCTTTATTCAAAGGTTAAAGACCAACCTTCTTCAACTTTTTCAACAACAATTACTTTCGATGATTTAAAAGCTGTAATTGCCATATTGATTGAAAAAAAGACAATCTATGATGTCTTTTCAATTGAAACATTAGAAAATCCTGTTTTTTTTGAGCATTTGATGACCGTACTCGTTTACTTTGGAAATATACAATCAAGGCAAAGGCTCATTGAATTAAAACAGCGTGATGCCACCTACATGCCATATGATTTAGCTAAAAAGTTATCAGCCTGTTTAGAACATCCTTCCATTTCTATGGTTCCGGAGGCTCAAGCGATAATGGCAAAATCTTTATGTTTTGAAACGGAGCAGCAAGCCAAAGAACAATTCGACCAAATTCATAAACACTATTTAGAGTCTTGTAGAGTTGAGGCTCTGATTGAAGAGGAGACGAAAGGAGATCCTCTTCAAAAACAAAGAAATGAACTATTGAGGAAGTTTTCAATACAAATAACAATTCAGCTGAGTAACTTGCGAAATCAATTCTCATTACTGAAATTTCAAGCGAATATATCTAAACATATTTCTCATCCAAATCCTCAAGTAAAAGAATTAGCAGAGGAAGCAATAAAAAATCTCGCTGATTATCGAAAAGAAGCGAAAGGTTGTTTTAAAGCCTCGGATTCTGAAGAAATTTTAAACTATCTTATTGGCCCTGCAGGGTTCATCCTCGAAGAATTTAATATCTCTTGTTCAGACAATATTCTTCGTCTTCCCAATAATGAAATTTTGGTATTAACACTTGATCATCACGGTCCTTATTATCTTTGGAGAGATTTGCAAACGTATTTTAAGATCCGAGAATTAAAAGTTCCTGAAGGAAATCCCTACGAACCAAAGATTCTTTGGAGAAAACAGCCTGTGCAGAAACCAGAATGGATTGAATGTTTGCTGAATTGGGGTGCTTTATCCGAAGCACAAAAAGATCAAAAAGTTAAAGAGATACTACAATTTAGTAATTGGGCGATATATTTTATAAGCCACAAAGATATCGAGTTTTCTGATATTCAAACAATTGAAGGGATACGCTATTTACGTGGAAGACACAAAGTGGTGGATAAACCGATCTATTTCGATCTTGAAGACTTTAAACTGTATTTCTATAGTCCGAACAATTTACTCAGCCACCATCATTTAAAAGTTATGCAGCAAGTAAATGCTAGTTTTTGAAGGCTAGATAGAAAAGATAGGCGGACAATGCTAAATCAACCGCGATGAAAAGAAATTGATTGTTCGCAATATTTAAACCCGCATCGAGTAAGAAGCCAATCGCAATGGCAACGAAAACAATTTGTCGATAGGGGAGAGGTTTGGGAAGATCACAAGTAGACTTTCCAAGGTAATCATAGACTGCGCACCATCCTGCTATCGCTTCATATAAGCAAAATAAGCCAAGAAGTGCCGCAAATAAGCTATACGCCCACCAAGCGTAAAGAAATAAGAAAGAAGCGCCGATTAACCTTAAGATTCTGCCGTTTGTGTCTATGTTTGTTTGCATATCCTCTTTAAAACATAAGAGGGGTTAAAATTAAAGAAAATAGGAGGCCATATGTTCTATCTCTTCCTACTATTTACCCTACCTTTAGCAGCTAGTTTTCCTTCATTCTCGTCCGGGTGCATGAAAGTCTATAATGGAGGGCAGACAGGTAGCCTTCAGCAAGTGGTTCGTATTTTTAACGGATGTGGAGATAGAATGATGGTCAATGCCTGTGTGCAAACGAATGATGGGAAAGTGAAGCTTTATCAAAGCGGCCGTACAGTCCCTGTTGCTGGGAATTACACCCTCTATCCCTTCGATGATCCCGTTCGAATAGATATAGCTTTTGCTCCTTTTAATCCCGCCATACCTCCTATGTGTGTAAAAAATCCTCCGAATAAGAAATCTTAATCGATTCTTAAAATTTTTCATGTATTCTTTACCGCATGAATGCGGATATTACAATCAAAGATAATAACTCTTTAGTTAAAGTGACTTCAGATTATTATTTTAAAAACGCTATACCTTCTGATGTTCTTAGAATTGTCTTTAGTTATCTTTTAGAGAAAAATTTGCAAAGTGCAGGGCTCGTTTGTAAAAGATTTAGCATAATTGTAAGGGCAATAGTAGGAAGTGAAAAAATAAAAAGTATTTTTCAAGCTAATCATTTTACTTTATCCATACGACGTTCTACTCCCTTTATTCGTCCCGGGGGGATTGATGTTTTTACGACAAATGAACTTATTAAATATAACTTCAATGCACCGAAAAAGGTCCTTCCGATTCACGTTGATGGAGCTATAAATATAAGTAGATTAGGTTCAAAATTCTTGATCAAAGATTATAATGATTTAATCCTTGTCAATCCTCATTCCTTAAGAATTGACGAAAGAAGAATTATGCCTAATGCAATGACAGTTAGTTCGGATTATAAATATTACAGTTGTTTGCATGACAATTTGCAAGGGTTTAGCCTTTATGATTGTGAAGGAATTGAAAAAGGTAATTATATAATTGGTACACGCATTAAGTTAATTTTGTTAGCTAAAGATCACATTGTGTATCTAGATCAAACTCAGAACTTAATTTGGATCTATTCATTAAATACACAAACTTCATCAACAAATGCTCTGCCTATAAATTATAAAGAGTATCTTCCTTTGGATACGGGCATTCTTCTTGTAAAATCTAATTCATTAGTTTCTTACGATTTTCAAGGAAATCAAACGACCTCGTTTGCACAAAAGCATACGAATACAAGCGCATTATGGGGTTATAGAAAAGTTGTATGTAAAAATGATCACATATTTGCACTTCAAAATGATAATAAGATCGTTATTTACACA
Organism: Parachlamydiales bacterium; assembly: GCA_020051235.1. Taxonomy (GTDB): domain Bacteria; phylum Chlamydiota; class Chlamydiia; order Chlamydiales; family Parachlamydiaceae; genus CAZABG01. Next base: position 3,136 of record JAGVJG010000002.1, read on the forward strand.
AATGGTCAATCGAAACCCCTTCGAGAAATAGATCCGTTAACTGGAAATGTTTTTCAACCGTCAGATATCGTTGTTAAAGATTTGTTTGTTGCGAGGATTGCTGCACAAACAATAGATATATGGAATTATCCACTTGGGGTAATGATAAAAAAAATCGATAATCCTGACTACTACCATCATTTTATTGGGGTTGATTTCAATGATCGCACCTTTGTTGCTAGTACAGATGACAAATTCTTGGTTTGGACAAAGGAAGAAGCTAAGGCATTGATGTCGATAGATAAAACCCCAGAAATAAAGTTACAACCAAAGCCCGTTCGGAAAGTGAGTGTTATATCGTATTTCTTCTCTGGGTTACTTGCCCCTTTTAGATGGATAGTCAAATTGTTGTATTTACTTAGGGGAGCGTAAAAGGATTCTCCGGTTTTAGAGTTGCCAAGCTATCCGTTCTATTAACCCAAAACTGTTTAAGATTAGGTTGAGAACAATATTTAATCATGACTTGGCCAAATGATCTTTTATATATTTGCTTTAGTTGATGGCGCACTCTTTCAACATTACTCAATTTGTCCCTAAGTTCAGTCAAGGTTTGTTGATAGGTTTCAGAATATTTTTTTGTATCGGGATTTTGTAGTTTTGCAAACAATTTTTCTGTATCCGGATTGGTTGTACTAAGTTCTTTGACTTTTTTGCTAAGGTCTTGAAGGGTTTGAATGCCGAGACCTAAAATTTGTAGATCTGCATCAGATTTAATTCCCACTTCAAGGATTTCTCCAATATGATTGAAGCCAAGCGCTCTGCATAGCCCTGCATTGAGATGCATTTGGTAAAAAGGAGAAAACCCTCTAAAAGGATCGAAGCCCTCTTCCTCTTGGGTAAGGTAAAATCTTCGAATTGGTTCTTTTGTCGTTTCCCTCTTTCTTTCAATAGATTCGATGAAAGGTTTGTGTTCTTTGCGAATGGGAAGTCTCTTTTCAAAAATCCTTCTTGCCTGAAGAAATAATGGGGATTCGTATTGTCTCAATAATCCAATCAATTTTTCAATTTCTTCCCTTGTTTTAGGGATATCACCGCATGTGTTAATGCTTTCAAATAAAGTTCTTAATTGGGTTAGGTATGAAGAATAAAATTCGTTTAAGGAAGCAAGAGGAATGGAATTTAAAAATACTCTTAAATTTTCTAATCCTCGATTGGTATTTAATTGGACATATAGAGCCTGTAAAAAGGTGGCAGGCGCGTGAGTTGCGAGAAGAGATGTTTGTTCTTCATTTAGATAACAGCCAGCTTGAGCTATTTGGGGGCCATATTGATTTGTATTGCTTCCTAATAGGAGTGCGAAAGGGGGCACTAATTTGACTTGGTCTTGGTAGAGGCAAAGCAGCTCGCCGCCCTCCGTTTGATTTTGAAATCCTTGAGTAATTATTTCACTGATACACTTAATTGTAGGGGAGCTATCAAAAATTCCCAATTTATTGATATCTAGTCGAAGGTATTGACATACGGTTAAGAGTTTTTGTTTCTGGTTACGATACTTTGTATAGATCAAATCAATTTCAGCATCTGTCAAATTTGAAGGAGAAATTAGCTCAAAAAGATAGTCGTCGTCTAGATGAAAAAGATCTGGTAAAAGATTATCGGGCATTTCAGGGATGAAATACTGGCAAACAGGAGATGATTCTATACAAGGCTGATGTAATAGGGTTTGGTAGTATGAAGCCATATCTGGAATATTTGGAGTTTCTTTCAATGCTTCAAAAAAACTTCCAACCGCAGACGATCTTTCTTGTGGGGTATCGATAATTCCAAATATCTTTAAAAGGAGTTTAGAAATGATTTCCGGCTTTTTAATGTGATAAAGAAAAAGCATTGATAATGGAAAATAGATAAATAGGTACTCTTGAGCTTCATTTGTAAACTCAAATATATTATTAGATATGAAATTCTGAACTTGCGTGTTAAAAGTGCAAATCGTTTCAAGGCACGCTGGCGGTATATTCCATTCATCTGACGCAGTCTTAATGTGCTCAATTAATTCCTGAAGGTGTTTAAGATTG
>JAGVJG010000111.1 GCA_020051235.1 Parachlamydiales bacterium
CGCCCCGAGCCATTTATGGCGTAGCCAAAATTGCGGATGTGAGCGATGGACGTGCGTAGGCACGTTCGAGCGAGAGCCCTTGGCGATATACGCGATTTGGGCACGTCAGAAATGGCCGGGGTGCGGGGGCGGCAGCCCCGACAAGTGTATGGGTCGGAAAATGCGTCAGCATTTTTTGACAACTCTCGAGTAAAAATCTAATGAATTCGGAATCGATTAAAACAAATTAACCCATCTTTTTTAGATGTGCTTTAACGATAGCGTAATCAACTCAGGCAACTTCAAAGCCTCACCATGACTGGCTATAGTCTTCTTCACGGCCTTTTCGGCTTGGGTGGAACTATAGCCTAGATTAATGAGGGCGGACTGTGCGTCGGCGAGTGTGGGGGTAAGCTTGACTTGGAATTGGGTGGGGGAAGTGGAAAGCTTATCTTTCAGCTCAACAATGAGTCGCTCGGCGGTTTTTTTACCTATGCCGGGGATTTTGCTGAGCAGGGTGACTTCGGCTTGGGAAATAATTTCGGTAAGCCTTTCGAGGCTGAGATGTCCGATGATATTGAGCGCCATCTTCGGGCCAATTCCCGTCACATTTAATAGGAGCAAGAAAAGATCTTTCTCTTCGTAGGTGAGAAACCCATATAAAGTGTGAGAATCTTCTCGCACCACTAATGAAGTATGTAAAAGAACTTCTTTTCCAATGGTAGGAAGAACGGAAGAAAAAGGAATTAAAAGATCGTAGCCCATGCCATTCACTTCAACGACCGCGCGATTTAATTGATGCGAAATTAGTTTTCCTTTCACATAAGCAATCATCTTTTACATCTCCTTATGGGTCGTTTGATTGGCGTGACAAATAGCGCACGCAAGAGCATCGGAGGCATCTTCGGGCTCTGGTAATTGATCAAGCAAAAGAAGGTGTTTTACCATTGTTTGAACTTGATACTTCTTAGCAAAACCGTTGCCGGTCACTGCAATTTTAATCTTTGTAGGTGCATATTCAAAAATCTTAAGTTGATGATTTTTTGCGCATGCAAGCACCACGCCTCGAGCAACGCCCACTTTAAATGCGCTTTGAACGTTGTCTTTTACGAATTGCGTTTCAACAGCGAGCGATTTAGGGCGATACTTTTTTATTATACTCTCAACGCCTTGATAAATGAGATGATACCTATCTGAAAGAAGTAAGCTAGGCTTTGGCTTAATGCAACCAAAATCAATAGGCTCCAACTTCTTTCCTTTTTTGATAAGGCCAAAGCCCGTGATGATCGTCCCCGGATCGATCCCTAGGATGATCTCCTCTTCCATTAAAACAATGACCCTTTAAATTTATTGCTCGGTGTCTCAAAGAGATCAACAGGTTCGGAATCGGGCTTGGATTTAAGTTCAGGAATATCATCAAATGAAGGAGGGGGAGAAGTTTCAATCGGTTTTACGGGTGGAGCAGGGGGAGCACTATTGAAACTTGAGAAGAAATTTTTAAACTCATTAAATTTCTCTTCCATCTTCTTATAATCGCGAATTTCGCTTTCGGCTTCTCTCCATTTTTCATGAACTTGAAAATAGCGCTCTTCGAGTCTTGTGGCTTGAGCTTCGGCGTTTTTTCGCAGCTCTGTCTCTTTCTCAAGCAATTTCTTATGGTGTTCTAGTTCCATACCCAAACTGTTTTTGAGTTCGGCAATCTTTATTTGTGCTTGGGAAAGTTCCAGATTCAATTGACTCATTTTTTCTTTCTCAAACTCCCCTTTTTCATTCATTAGGGTCGTTTCACGAACCTTTTTCGCCAAATGTTGTTGAGCGGTCTTAAGTTTTTGTTCTAGCTCACGCTTATCGGCTTCAAGTTCATCTTTCTGCATTTTTAGTGCATCAAGTTCTGATCTAATCTTTTCTTGTTCAGCTAATACTAAAGCTCGAGTTTCAAAAGCCGCTTGGACTTCAATTTCTTTCACTTCATACTTTTCAAGAGATTCGTCTTTTTCTTTTAATTGTTGTTGAAGTTCCTGAATTTGAGTCAAATATTCTAGCTTTGCTTGCTCTAAAGAAGCTTCGATTTCGATTTTTTTTAAATTTTGATTGGATTTGATTTCTTCCACTTCACGAAGCATCGCTTGTTTCAAGAACTGATGTTCTTTTTTTAAAGTGAAATACTCTTCTTCCGTCAATTTTAATTTTTCGCTGATCTCTTCTTTACTATTTTTTTGCTCTTCAAAGGCAATCGTTAGAGCTTCGAAGTCCTCTTTTAATAAAATTGAATTTTGTTTATCAGTTTCCGCGTTTTGACAAAGATCCTGAACACTTTTTTTATTGACTTCAAGCTCTTCACGAAGCGATTTAATCGTTTCCTGACATAACTTTATCTCAACGGTAAGATTTTGATTTAATTCTTGTGTCTGAGTGATCTCTTGTCCGAGTGAGCTCATCTCAAGATGTGCCTCTTCGGACCGTTTACGCAAAAATTGAATAACGCGTTCGAGCTGAGTTTCTTTTAATTTAACCGCTTGAAGTTCTTCTAAAGCTTTTTTAGATTCTTCTTCATGATGAGACAATTCTTTTAAAAGAATCTGATGCTGGTCGGTTAACATCTTCACTTCTTCTATTAAATCGGTCTCAGAGAGATTGCTTTTTTCTTTTTCTTTAAGAAGGTGCCGGTATTTTTCTTCTAAATCGTGAAGCTCAACCAGGGTTTGATTAAATTTCTGAGTGAGAGCATTGACTGTTTGCTTATATGTCCCATTTTCAACCGAAAGCTCGCGATTTTTTTGATCGAGGGTATACGATTGAGAAACGGCTTCCCCATATTTTTTTTTCAAAGATTGGACCAAAAGCTTTAGCTTTTGAACCGCTTCTTCATCATGTTCTTTAATGGTTTCGGTAATCGTCTCTTCTTCAGACATTAGTGTTTTGCGCCTACAAAAAAGTACTCTTCAAGACCTTCTTGAGTAGGCTTTAAACTTTTCTTGCCAGCCACCCAATTTGCAGGGCAAACTTCGCCATGCTGTTCGTGATAATTAAGAGCATCTATTGTTCTGATTGCTTCTTCAATCGATCGTCCAATGGGAAGATCGTTTACAATCTGATGCCGAACAATGCTATTTTGATCGATTAAGAAAAGGCCTCTATAAGCAATGCCTTCATGAGGAACTAATACATCAAAGTCAGAAGCAATCGTCTTATTGATGTCAGATATTAAAGGGTAAGTTACGCCGGCAATTCCTCCTTTGCTTCTAGGAGTATTTAGCCAAGCTAAATGGGAGTAGACGCTATCGACTGAGCATCCAATTACTTGAGTATTTCTTTTTTCAAATTCAGCTAAATGATCTTGAAATGAGTGAATTTCTGTGGGGCAAACAAAAGTAAAATCGAGAGGATAGAAAAATAATAGGATATTCAAACCTCGAAACTGAGAGAGTGAGAAATCGTTAACGATTTTGTTCTTGTAAACCGCTTTTGCTCTGAATTCAGGAGCTTTCTTACCAACCAAAACGCCCATATTTTTTACCTTATCCAAAAACTTGTTCGGCTCGATCTAGCCAGTCTTCGTCTCCAATTGTGGTTGGATCACCATGGCCGGGAAGAACGAGTGTATCAGGGGGGAGTTTAGCAAGTTTCTTTAACGATTTCCACATTAAATCGGGACGTGCGGTTGGTAAACTTAAATTTCCGATTGTTCCTTGAAATAGTGTATCTCCGGAAAAAAGGATTTTTCTTTTAGGATCATAATACCCTACGCCGCCAGGCGTATGTCCCGGTAATTCAACAACTTGCAATCCTTCAATCACATCTCCTTCCCTAACTAGTAAAGTTGGCTCAACTCCTTCAATTGCAAACATTAAAGGAAGTCCGTCGGATCCTGGATTTTTTATATTACCGATATCGTCAGGATGGGAGGCAATAACCACATTAGGAAATTTTTCTAAAAACTTGGCAAGATCTGCCGTGTGATCCCAATGACTATGCGTTAATAAAATATGGGTGATGGGTTCTTTGATTAAATCAAAACTACCGGGAGGAGTATCGATTAAAATTGATCCATCCAAATAGCAATTGGTAGCAAAAGGACCTGCCGTATATCTTTTCATACACGGCATTATTCTAATCGTAGATTTAAACTGCCTCTGAAATCTCAGCTATCCTTTGACTTTCTATGAAGCTTTTCCAAGGCTTATCCACTTCTTCACTCCAACGAGCCGGTCTGCGTTCAGTTCTATCCCAAACAATCTCACGATCATAATTTTGTCTAGGAAAGTGAGCGGGGTTTGGAAAGGAAGTGGGTACGGATTTATAGTGACCATAGCTCATTGAACTTGAAGGAACATAAAATTGCGTCCAAACGGTTATAAAAGCAGGAGGATTATCTACATAAAAACGCTTTTTAGCATATTTTGTAGCATCACTATCCCACCAAGAAATTTCACTATAAATGGTCATTAATTCTGATAATTTTGGGCGCCATTCTTCAGGCACTAAACCATACTTTTCTTTAAAGATTTCACTGAAAGGGGCAATTTCCTGCAGTTTTTGCTGGATCATCATGTTTATAAACTGCGATTTCACATGAGGTAAACTATAGTTGAAAAAATCTCTCTTAAAAATTTCAACTCCATAGAGTTTAAGGACAGAGTAAAAACCATTAATAAAATGAGTTTCTATTTCTTTCGAATAAGTTTTCGGATCGGCAATCTCATCAAAAATCGACCATCCACCAAAATTTTTCACTACTTCCATTAAAGAAAGACCTTTGGTCTCTTCTTTGAATTTGGTTTTTACGTGATCAAGATCGAAACCAAAATACTTCGTAAAATTGTGGGAGCCTTCTTTTAAATATGTATCTTTTAATGGATGTTTTTCTAATCTTCTTTTGGCGGCTTCTAGCAAAAGAGCTTCATTATAGAAACCATATTTTTTATTATTCTCGCCAAACATGGCTTCAAGTTGATTATAACTAATATTCTCAGAGACAACTTTATCTAATAACTTTTCTTGAAGTTTTTCTTTGCCGATTGTTAAAACATTAAAAGTTTTTTCCCAGCCAAATTGATTGATTAACTGATCAAATGACTTATCTTTTGAAGCTTGACTGATTTTTTCGATTTCTTTGGGATCATTCCAATAAGTACGACTATTCAATAAATAGCCTATTCCAATAGCCACAGTAGCAAGTATAATTCCTGTAACTAAAAGCGGATTTATCGCAATAGCGGCTCCAATTGAAACTACTGCCAAGGTAGCTCCTAAAGCCATGAAAGCTTTACCCACACTTCGCATCATTTTGGCATCTTGATAGAAAGCAATATTTGAAGCGGTTGGCCTTGTTGTATTAGAAACCGTATTCATGTAATTTATTCCTCCATATTATTTCTATCCC
>JAGVJG010000062.1 GCA_020051235.1 Parachlamydiales bacterium
AAAAATAAAGCCATTCTTAGACAAGACGCCCTCTTTGTGGATGATTTTTTAGTTCTTCATTGTTTGATTAAAATGACAAAGCCATCGTCTCTTTTTGAAATTGGCACTTGTACAGGTGAAGGAACATTGATTATCAAAAATGCAATCGATAAAGGAATAGTTTACAGCTTAGATCTTCCTCCGGGAGAAGGCGCATACAATTTAAGTAGTAATGATGTGGGAGCGAGATGTAGCCTTCCTTTTGTTCAAATTTTTGGCGATAGCATGACATTGAGATACGAGGATTATTATCCTATCGAATCGTGGTTTATCGATGGGGCTCACGATTATGAACATGTTTATTATGAGACATTAAAGGCGTTAGAATCGAATCCCAAAATTATTATTTATCATGACGCCGATATTCCTGAAGTATTTCAAGGCATTAAAGATGGCTTAGAAAATAGACCTGATTTTTTATTGTATCGTGTAGTCGATACGCGGATAGCTTATGCAGTTCCCGTAAACAGCAATGTTTTAAGGATAGTAAGATGAAAAGTTTGTTTTTTTTATTAATTCCGCTTCTTTTATCTGCAAAAACAATTGTCTTTACAACTGCTTTTAATCGACCTGATTTTATTGAGTTGCAATCCAAATTATTCCAAAAGTTCTTGAAAGACGATTATGAATTTTGGGTGATCAGCGATGCCAATAATCCTGAAATGAGAAAAAAAATTGAAACAACGTGCGCAAGATTGGGCTTACACTGCGAAAACGTTCCTCAATCGATTCATAATTTACCTTATCTATATAGAAGCCCGGGTGAAAATTATAATAATCCCAATGTTCGACATTGTAACTCGGTACAATGGGCTTGGAATAATTTTTTCTCAAAGCATGACGGCCCTGTAATGGTTATTGATTCCGATATGTTTCCTGTTAGACCTTTTTCTGTCGCTGAAATGGTGAAGAAAGATCAGTTAGCGGGTGTGTTTTGGAGTACAGATGATTTGATAACCAATAAAAATTTTGGTTATCTGTGGTTGGCGTTAATTATGTTTAATAATACTACTCTTCCCGATCGAGGATCCATTTGTTTTAATTGTGGATATATTCCAGGTACTCATACGATTTGTGACAGTGGCGGCTGGACCGGAATATACATACAGCGCTTTAAGAGCATTTTAAACATTTTGCCTCTCGCTTATACGCAGGGGCACCATTTTTTTTGTCCTTATCGCTACGCTCCCGATTCACTTCAGACAGATAAGACTCCCGATGATGTCGTAATAAGAGAGTTAACAAAAAAAGGGTTTACAGAAGATGAAATTTTACTCTGTCTAAAAAGGCCTTACACCATTGAGTTTTTAGGGGATAATCAATTTTTACATTATAGAGCAGGAACAAACTATGAGAATTATTCAAATGATATTTTATCATCTAAAGATAAAATTTTATTAGAGTTTTTCGATCGAATTCTTTCGAAATAATTAGGAGTGTTTTATATTTTTACCTTTTTCTATAAAGGTATTTTATGAACGCTCCCCTTTCGTTAAATTATAGAATTAGACTTGTCGAAATAGGGCCAGATTCCAGTATTGAATCGGTCCAAGCTCCTCAAGACTTTATTGAAGATAAGGTATCGGCTGCTGCTGAGGGGTCGTTTTTGTTAAGAGTATTAGATAAAGATTATGAACTCTGGTGCAAACGCGAAGGGTCAGTTGGATATTATCCTATAAAATCCCATGCGATTCCTAACGGATCCTATTTACGTTGGAGTGTGGATGCTAATGAGGGTTTGCAGAATTTAATATTTACAGAACTTTTAGCATCTTTAAATTTAAATATCCCCATTAGTTTTTCTAACAAAAGCCCAATAATAGATTCAATAAAAGAAAAATTAAGGCTTTTTAGCTTTAAAATGAGGAAAGAATCAGTTGTACAAAGAGAAGGGTGGACTTCTTTTATTTATTCCGGTTCTAACCAATGCGTGTTTTGCTTCCAAACTCAATATTCTGAAGAGCGTTTAGACTTATGTTTTGAAACGGGGGCAAAAGAGGGTGATTGCTTTGTTAAATTAAAATCGGACGAAGAGATATTTCTTGTTGTTAAAAATAAAGAGACAGTTGTGCAAACACAAATTGCATACACCGTTTTACCTCAAGAAAATGGAGTTAGTTGGAAAATTGTCGGTCAAGAGATGGAAGGACTTCCCTTCGATGAGATCTTAGAATTGAAGGGGGGCAAAACGGCGTTTGATTTTATAGGATTGCATTCTATAAAACGGCCAAGAGTTATCCTTATAGAAAATGATTAAGTTTTTAATATTCATATGTTTTCTCGTTGAAGGATATTCTTGGACGCATCTTGAAATTGCTGCCGGTAATTATGGAACGGACGGCCATACCCAGGCTTCTCAAAAAAAAACGGTATTAAGGTTTCTCGCTGCTAGCGGTAAAAGTTATATCGATGATTTACCTGAAAAGGGAACTGGCAATTACGAGGCTGCGCATCAATATGGGATTCTTTTTTGGACACTGGATGAGTTGGTAAAACGTTATGGCGAAGAAGGAATTTTTTACATAAACGATCTATACGAAGATTATGCGGATTTTGCAAAGAAAAGTCTCAAATCTTATGCAATTGAGAAGGGTTATCATAAAATCGAAGTTAAAACAATCGTTTGTGATTACGACAGTTTAAAGGGTTTTTACTCCAGCGTTCATCTTAAAAATCCAGAATTGCATTTTTACAATGATAAAATGATAGATGGCGATTGCTTTGCAAGCGAAGAATCTATTCAAAAGGCGCGTAGACGACTTCAAAAGTTTGCCAAACTATCAGAAACAGGACTTTATTTTTTCATTTTAACGGATGATGATTTTATCCCTATTAGCGAAAAAATTGAGATGGAGAAAGATAGTTTTTATCAAGCGACAACCGATTGGCCTATTTTTCCTTATATATTTCCAGAAGGGCAAATATTAAAAAGCTCAAGCGACGTCTTCTTAATAAAATCTCCTTAATATTGCCTTAAGCTGATATAGAGTTGTTTTTATGGCTTTTTTACTTATATTCCTTTTTTCGTCCTTGTTTGCAGAGCCAGTAACACTAAATGTTACCCCTAAAGAAATAACTGTTTTTGGCAAGAAAGCATCGGTCTACACGATCTCTCAAGACAATGGTGCGTGGGGACTTACGACGACGAAAGGCGAGGCTTTTGATGTTAAGCTCAATAATAACATAGGTGTTTCAACTTCCGTACACTGGCATGGTCTCGTTTTGCCAAGCGATCAAGATGGAGTCGCGTTTATCACTCAATTTGCTCTTTATCCCCAACAATCCTACCCCTATCAGTTTCCCTTGAAACAAGGGGGGACGTATTTCATGCATTCTCACTTAGGATTGCAAGAACAACAACTATTGAGCGCTCCTCTAATCATTAAGGAAGAGGGAGATGATAAATTAGCCGATCAAGAAGCCGTTTTATTGCTCGCTGATTTTTCTTTTAGAACTCCTGAAGAAATCTATCGGGGCCTTCAAACTCCAAAACCGATGAATATGAGTAAAGGGCCTGATATCGTAGAGGTTGATTATGAAGGTTACTTAATCAATTATCGAAGTGCCGATAATGCGGAAATTATTAACGTTAAACCCGGCAGTAAAGTTCGTCTACGAATCATCAATGCGGCAAGTGCAACTAATTTCTTCATCTTATTAGGAAAGTTAAAAGGGGAAGCGATTGCAGTGGATGGGCATCGGGTAAAACCGCTTGAAGGATCCAAGTTTGAATTAGCTGTCGCACAGAGAATAGATATCGTGGTTCAAATACCCAATGAAGGGGGCGCCTTTTCCATTCTCGTACAAGGAGAAGGAACCGATAAACAAGCAGGCGTGCTTTTAACGACAGGTGATAAAGTAGAAATAAGCGCTAAAGCGGAAGAAAAAGCGGGCGCCTTTAGCAATGAACAGGAAATAAAATTGGAAGCCCTACATCCACTTGCTTCTCGACCCATCAATCAACGGCTTCAAGTCGTTCTGGGTGGAGATATGAGTAACTATACTTGGACGCTCAATGGTTTATCATGGCCTCAAGTGAATCCGCTTGTAGTGGAAAAAGGCACAAGGGTTGAAATCTTATTAAAAAATGAAACTAGCATGTCTCATCCCATGCATTTACATGGGCATGTTTTTCAAGTTACAGCCGTAGATGGCAAATTGATCAACGGCGCCATACGCGATACCGTTCTTGTGATGCCTAATAGTTCAGTTACCATTGCACTCAACGCAGATAATCCAGGCGTTTGGCCCTTTCACTGCCATATCCTCTATCATTTGGAAGCCGGTATGCTAACGGTGCTTCGATATAAAGACTTTATTCAACCTCTCGTACCCATTAAAACTGAACGATAATGTCGTCTTTTAAAAGCTTTCTTCGCTTATCTACATCGATCAAACATGCCTCCTCATAATTTAAGAAGGAATGAATAAGGTCTTTTTCTTTAAGTTTAGGAAGTAGAGCCTTGAATGCTTCATAATGGGGATGATTTGAAGGAAGTCTCCATTCATAAGCTAGAATGGGAGAAAAAAATCCTTTTTGTTGATCAAGATCTTCATTTATTTCATTTTTTACTGCCATTAAGGTTTGATGCTCCGCTTCGTGAAAAAGATCTAAATCATCTAGCACTCGAGTCCACCTTGCTCTATTTTCATGCCGTTCAATGATCGATCTTTCTCTAATAGTAATCGCCTGACATTTCATTACCTCGACATCAAGCGTTAAATGAAGAGGGTCGTAAGCTTTAAGCATTTCTTGTGCTGCTTGATGTTGAATTTCGGACGCCCATTGAGGAAAAATTCCCATCAATTCGGATAAGCTCTTTGAAAGAGAGCGATTTTCCGAAAAATCATTTTTAAAATCAAACCAAACTTTGACAGTTTCTTCCTTCTTAAATAAGGGAAGCTTTACGAGGGATAGGTTTTGAAGATGGGAATATATGATTAATTTTGTTAATTCAAGTGCGCAATTTTTTGTTAACTTTCGATATTCATAATAAGCATCGAAGGTGTCTAAATGTTTTGGGGGTTTTTCTTGAGCCCAAATTTGATATTCTTTTCCTTTAAAAAATAGGCGAATAAGAGAGTTTTTAGGAATGTAAATGGAGGATAAGCGATTTGATCCTACAGAGGCAAATTGATAGGCCTCGTAATTAATGGCGTAATTAAATTCAACATTAGGAAATGCGTTTTGGTCGACTTGAAAGGGAGCTTTTACTCCTTTGTCATTCATAAAATGTAAATGTAGTTTCAGACGATCGAGCGGCAGTGTTCCTTCAACATCCACATAAGAGTTGTCAAGTTCAATCTCTATCTTTTTCTCCAGCCTCGAAAGGAGGGTAATCGAATCGTGAAAGCCGTAGCCCCGTAGATAATTAATCAAGGCAGAAAGGAATGAGAGAAATATCCTTTTGAATATACATCCTCTTTTATCAATGATCGAAAGTTTGTACTGATGGAAAGTTTTTTTAAATTCGATCAAGTCTGATCGTTTCATATTTAAAAATGATTTTTCGATTATTGAGGCGAGTTCGGGAAGAGATAATAAACGATATTTAGGAGGCTGCATCCCTTTGCTAAAAATTCCCACTTCATTTTGATGAATGTAATAACGACTATCATTCTTAAATCGTGACAAGTTTTCTAGCAGTTGGGAATTCATTATATTGCCTTATTGTTAGAATGGATCTTCTTAAATAGCTCCACGTTGTTTTTAAGGGTATTAAGAAAAAGTTTTTCTTCATCCGTATGGCTAACTTTGGCTAGAAGAATGAAGTATTGGCTCTGAATAAGGTCAACAGGAAGTTTTTTTGCATATTTCCACAATAAAACTAATCTTGTTAACTGATTGATTGTAGGCTCATTTCCCATTTCTTTTAAAAGATAGCTGCCTGCTATTTCAAAATGAGAAGTGCCCAAATAATACACATGTAAAAGGCACATGCCAAAAAGATCAAGATAACAAATATCATTTATAACTTTTAAAGGGATGTGATTCACAATCAGATAGCGAAAATCTCTTTCTTGAATTAAATATTGCGCTTTTTCATGTGCATTAAAAGAAGTTGCATAACAAGAAAAGACGTTCAAAGCACCTGGCAAATGTTGAACGAGCTCAGCAATTGTATTGAATTGAGTTCTTTTTAGATAATCAGTAATCCTTTTTAAAGAGGCTCTTAAAGCGGAAGGATCTTGACAATGTCCTCCATCCCTAGGTTGAACTCTTAAATTACTGTCGATGACTTTGCGATTAAGATCCTCATTTGGTAACGTTGAAACTTCCTTCAGTCTATTAAGAGGAAACATTTTTATAAAACCTTAGCTTCGCTAAGTCTTTTTATCAATCGAATGGCCTGGTTCTCCAAGTATATGCTTTCTTGAGCAAATGCATTGATTTGGATAACTAATAAATCCCGCTCTTCTATGCTCATTGCAAAACTTTGAGTTTCTTCAATTTTGGTGAGTTCTTCGGACGCTTTTATAACGCTCTGAATTTTTGCGTAAAGAAGAGTGCCTTTGATTTGAGCTAATTTGTTTTTATCTAGCTTCGTTAAGGTTTCAATTTTTAATCCTTTCCTGGATATGGATGTAAAGCCCTTATCCAATTTGCTAGCTAATCTTTTAAATTGATATTTTCGCGCTAACATCAAATCTTCGATATAATCAGAAATGTCTCTTTCAAAAGCATTTCCTAATAGAGAGAATGTACGATTACAGGAGTATATATAATGGATCCACTTGCTCAAGAAAATGAATAGTTCTTCAGAAATCTTTTGAGTCCAATCGAAGTCTGAGGCTTTCTTTAAGACTCCTTTGTTAAGAAATAAGAGAGGGTGCTGCTCCACTTTAACTTCTAAATCCGCATACCTGGAAGGGCTTTCAAAATTGAAATTGAAAACATCGGTTCTACTAAATAAAGAGACAAAATCATTAAAGCATTCGAAAGTTATATAGGGAAAGTTCTTTAAATTGATGGCACAAACTCGATCAGAAAGCGTTTTATCTTCAGCGATATCTTTAACTGCGGCTCTAAAATGAACGGGCTGAATGCTGAAAGGCTCTTTAATGGATGTAGAAAGATATTGAAAAACCCTTGTTTTAACTAGCGCTCTAAGTGCATTCAATAAAGTTTCATTTTTTGATGTGGCAGCTTGTTTTATTAAACAAAGTAGCGCTTCATTATTTATGATCACCACCTCCTTGACCTTCTCTTTAAATTTATCAAGGTTATTAGAACGTACAATGGCCTGGATTGCTTTTACGCTTTGTTCTGTAGTTTCTTTAGCAAGAAGTTCTTCAATAAAGAGATGGGGATATTTTTCAACATCTGATGCTGTAGCAGAAGTTACCGGATATTGGATGCCTAAAACCTCGAATAAAGGAATTTGATCCGAACGATAGGATTCAGAGAGATTAAGCGAGATGCCTTTAAATAACTCCCTTATTTCAGGTAAATGAGTCGTGACTAATTTAGGGCTAATTGCATTAAATAGCTGAACCTTTAAATGATTGTCGTATCCACGAAATACAAAGTATGTGGCTCTCATAAAAACTAAGCATTCGTCAAGGGCTTCTTTTGTATCAAAGGATTGTTGAGTAATGACCTTAATTCGGGTGTTTATAATATTTTGTAGGGGTGCCCGGTAGTTTTCAAAGCTTTCTGCAGATTTATTTGGTGTTTGACCCAGCCATTTTAAACATCCCATTAAACACGCGTCTTCTTGCTTAAGGTCTCTTAGGGCTGTAAGGTCAGCTAAAGAAGGTGATTTGGCTTTTTGTACTCGACTTAGGAAATAGAGTGAGGCTTTTTGAGTATCATATTGTAATGGCCTATATCTCATTTTTTTTGAGGCAAGGTATCTTAGAGGGTTTGCAATGGTGTCGTTAAATAAAATGCAAATAGTGGGGATATTTTCCGCAAAAAGTTGCAGCGTCGCATCGTTTGTTTGATTTATTTCGGTTACTTCAAGGATTTCTCGAATTTTTTCGACAAAGGCTTCAGCGCCTATGATTTCATCTGCAACACTTTGTGTTTTAGGAACTAGCTTGAGATTATTTGTGAATACGAAATCTGAAATATTTGATTTTTTTTTTATTTCTGCGATCTGATCAACAAGTCCTTGAATGCCCATAAGTAGTTAAACCATAATCAAATATGTTTTTTTCATAAAAAGCCGCATTAGGCAAGCCTTTATTAGTTATAACCTTATGCTTAAGTTTGCCAATTTTTAACAATATGGCCTACGCTAAGAATAAGGTGAAGAAATGATTGAAGCTAGTTTGATTGTGATTGCCATTTCCTTTGTTGTACTCGTGATTTTTTTAGTAATCACTTTACTCAAAGCAAATCGTGTGCTTGATCGGGTAGATCGTACACTGACGGATATGAATCCGGAAATTAAATCTCTTACTATCAAGTCAAATCAAATTGCAGACAGTTTGATTAGAAAATCGGAATCATTAGATGGCATTTTTGACTCGATCAATCAAGTAAAGCATATAGCCGAAAGAAAGATAGAATCGTTTTTACCAGAGAAAAAAAAAGTCTCGTCTTTCAACGCGGAAGATTTAGTGACCTTAGCGGCCTCGTCCATTATTTTGTGGCAAAAAATAAAAAAGGGGAAAGAGTGATGAAACAAAAATCAGATACCGATAAATTTGTTAAAGGTCTCGTGATTGGTGGAGTCGTTGGAGCCGCCCTATATTTATTCGCTTCCTCAAAAAAAGGAGAGGAGTGGCAAGAGGATATAAACGATGTTTATCACGATTTATCAAAGAAGGCTGTCAAAGCAACAAAAAAACTACGTGAATCTGGCGAAGACTTATATGAAGACTACTCAAAAGGTCTTTTAAAAAAAGCTCATCATATATCAACGCCTCCTAAAAATGTTCTGATTGGATCTATTGCAGGAGGACTACTAGGCGTTGCAGCTGTCTATTTTTTATCAAACTCTAGACCTGAATCAAAGTTTTTAGCTTCAAGTGAAAGCTGGATAAAAAAGGCAAAAAGCGTTCTCGATACGATTGATTCTGCCATTGCAAAAGAAGAAGACTCAGAACCCGAAAAAAACACCATTGTGGATGATGCCTTACAGCTTGCAACACTTGGAATACGTTTATATAACAATTATAAAGAGAGGGGTTAAATATGGGTTATAATAAAGGAATGCTAGTGGGTAGTGCACTAGGAGCCTTATTAGGTTCGCTTGCAAAAAGCAACTATCCTCAGGAATTTTTAAAAACTCTTCAAAATGGAACCGATAAAGCACATGAAGCTTTAAGCCAAATGCATTTATTCCATAAAGACGAACCTAAAAAGAATAATCTTTTTTGGGTAGGCAGCTTACTAGGTGCCTTAACCGGTCTTGGAGCGCTTGTTTTAGTTAATCCTAAAACGAATAAAGCCTTCAAAAAGCAATTCATTACTCAATACAATGACATTAAAGAAAGAGCTCAAAGCCTTCTTAAATTAGTGAATGACCATAAAAAGCATTTAATTAAGGACAACAAAAAAGGCATTAAGCATACAGCCAAAAAGGCTCAAAGAAAAGTGGTCGTAACGGCGAAAGCAGGTAAGAAAAAAGTAACTGTTGTAAAGCGTAAAGCCGTTTCTAAAGTCCGTAAAGTAGCTCATTAGAATTTAATATAAGGACTATCGTGGCCGGGATGTGGTACAATTCCTCTCTAATTCAATATCTCGTCGCCACGGTCCTTACCCTTTTGATCGTTTATCTCGCCATCGAGACCTATCCCTTTTTTAGTATTTTGCTTAATTTTATCCTCGCGTTAGCGCTTCCGTTAGTTGCTAGCGGCCTATTTTATTATTTATTAAGACCGTTAAGAAATTTTCTCGAGTCAAAAAATATACCTAGGGTTTGGGCTATTGTGATTCTTTATTTAAGTATTGCCATAGCCATTGCAATCACGGTCATTTTCGTGTGGCCCTATATATCGAGGCAAATTTCAGAATTTGTTGAGCAGCCCGAATATAAAATTGAAGAAGTTCAGAGAAAAACGATCAGTATTTTGAACATTTTTAATTTTACCCAAATGTCAACCACCGAACTGAAAGAAGTGCTAAATAACTATCTCACCATTTTTATCGAATGGCTGAGTCAAGATATTGTAGGGCTACTTGCAAATATTACCCGAATCGCGTCTTTTATCATTTTTACTCCCATCATTTTATTTTATCTTTTGAAGGATGGAGAAGATTTTTCCAAAGTGACATCGAGGCTGTTTCCTAAGCATTATCGACCGATCGTGAAGAATATAATGGCCGATCTGGATGAGACATTATCTGACTTTATTAGTGGTCAGTTTCAGGTCGCCGCTATAGACGCATTTCTTCTTTATATCGGATATAGTCTTATAGGATTGCCCTATGCTTTGATTTTTGCCCTTTTTGCGCTATTTTTTAACCTTATCCCTTTTGTGGGAACTTTTATTGCGACTATTCCAGCGTTTATTATTGGATTTGGAGTAAGCCCTTTAATAGGTCTTTACGTGCTGCTTGTGGTTACTATTGTGCATGCAATCGATGCTAACTTAATTTCACCAAGCGTGCTGGGAAGAAAGTTGCAAATCCATCCGCTTACAATCATTTTGATATTACTTGCGGCAGGATCTCTTTATGGAATTTTGGGGCTGCTTCTCGCAACACCTCTCTATGCTCTTTTGAAAACGCTTCTAATTGATCTTTATGAAGAGAAAGAAGAAGTCGGTTTATGAAAGCGATCTAAAGTAAGCTTCAAAGTCTTCTTTTTGTTTTGATGTCATAAATTGTACTAGATGCTCGAAACGTTTAAAGGGTGTAAATGCAACCCCTCTATCGATCGCATCAAACCATCTAACACGTCCTGCATCAGAAAGAATCATGCTAAAGCTACCCAGAGACATGGTATCCGGCTTTTTCTTGTTTTTAGAGGCTTTTAGTGCACCTAAAAGTTTGGGAATAAAGTTATACGTTATATCTGAGACTGTTTCCGTTGAGTAACTTTTGAGTTTTTCTTCCAAATCATCCGACGTTTTAGGCCAAAATAAATCATTGTCATCAATGGGTGAAAGGGCAGATAAGAAATGCTTATCTTTAACGATGCGTTTTAAATCTTGAATGTAGTACTGCTCTGTTTCAGAGAAAGAGTCATTGTTTGCAATAATATCTAAGAACTTTTCTTTAAGGAGAGGATATTTTTTAATAGCTTCTTTTCCGCTTATCCCATATTCAACTTCAATTCGTGGAATTTGAGTGTTAACGGGAAGCATGCCCATATATAAGTGAAAAACGTGCGAGGAATAGGACGCGCTATTATGTAATCGGCCTTCTAAATTAAGCTCGCGACTTTTTTGAACAAGATGGCGAGTGCTTTCCGTTCCAAATCCAGGAGTGTTGCTTTTACGATAAAATATAAATAATGATCTCTGACCATTAGGGTCATCTTTTACTTGAATATCTTGCATAATGCCTTGTTTAAGCATCGCTTGATGATATTCAGGCGTCCAAATGCCTTTCTTATTTAGTTCTACGCCTAATTTTAAAGTTTGAGCGGTTGCGGTTTCAAGTTCAGCTTTAAGTTTAATAATATCCGATTCTAATGTTTCTTTATCTTTGGATTTGGCTTCGAGGTCAGTTGAATTCTTTTGTAGGTCTTCAGATTTTTTCTTAATAGAAGATTCAAGTTCAGCGAGTTTCTTACTTAAAATTTCTATTTCTTTTTCATATTTAGATATTTCAGATTCGGCCTCTTCTTTTGTGCTTTGAAATCTCCTTAAAATTGAGGCTTTTTCGCGAATATGCTCTTGTTTTAAGACTTCAATTGCGTCTTTCTGCTCTTTTAAAGAGATGGGCTCGGATAGTAAAGAAATTGCTTTAAAAGTGGTGTAAGCACCCATTGAAAGGGCGAGGATAACGACTAGGCTTAAACTTACGACCGTCGCTTTTAGCGCAAGTCCCGTCAATACAAGACCTGCGGCTGGAGGAAATAAAATAGCCAGTGCAACGGCGGCTACAACAAATGAGGCAATAGCCACATATTTAAAAGTGATGGCTTTATCTAAATGATGAGAACTTATTGAATCTAATGTCATAATTCAAGATATTATAACGTCCGGTTAGTTTTAAAAGAAAGATTTTTATGGCTTCGTTAGTTGAATTTAAAATTATTAATACTGAATTGCGCGCCTCTTATTATCTTAATAAAAACCCCTGGAAAGTGACTGTAAAGAACGAGTTTCAAAAAATTTATAGATATTGTGTGGTTTGTGGGGAGGACAGGTTTCCTAACACATGGCACAAAGTGAATGAATTTTACGCAAAAGAACTTTGTCACAATTTATGCCTGCATAAGTTAGGAAATATTTATGATTTTGTTCCCGTAAAGTTTCTTCTATTTTCATTAAAAGATTGGGGCAAACTAAAAACGTGTATTGTTGGAATAGAGGTTTTGCCAAGCTTTATAATGGTTAGTGTAAGTGCGAGGTTTGGCGGCAATGAAGTATCAGTCGAGGAATTAGATGCACTTCCAATGGATCAAAGAATAGATATTGTTGGCCAATATTGTCATTTAGATCGATATAAAAAGTATTACACAAATTGTATGATTTTAAGGCAAAGAGGAGCGCGTAGATTTATGATGGCAGTGGCAACCCCAGTAGAGTTTAGTAATGTTAGCACGCAAGAAACCAGAGTGTTCTTTTTAAATCAGAATCCATGGATGGTGACGAAGTCTAATGCGACTAAAAAATATTATCGATTCTGTTTAGAGTGTGGTAGTGACCGTTTTAAAGACCTTTGGCATAGTATAAAAGCCTTTGAACCCGGAACTTCTGAAATCGCTTGTGGTTTGAATTGCGCCAAAAGATTACTCGCCGAAAAACATAAATTTATCCCTTCTCATTACTTTAATATTAGCTTTGAGGATTGGAATAGAGTGGTTGGTGTATTGGTAGGATTGGAAAGTTTGCCCAATAAAGTATGCATAGTTGCGCACGATCGGGTGTATCCTGCGGGCGTTCCAAGTGATGCTATACCCAAAATTAAAGAGCTAGAAAGTATGCCTGTTGCCGATAGGCTTATAGAGCTGCAGCATTATAATACTCAAGATGTCGATGAAAAATATGCTTTGGCTAACTATATGAAGCAGTGCGCCACGATCTATAATCGAGGCGTTCAGGGATTTAATCCTGAAATTGTTGAAGCACCCAAAACAGTTTAAATTACACAAAACAAAAAAATCTATGGCACAACCCGTCACTTTTCATAATGTAAGAATATCCCAAGAACAGAAGCTATTTTTAAATGCCAATCCTTGGAAAGTCTCCGTCAATAATATCGGAACAAAATATTTTCGATTTTGTTTGGCATGTGGAAAAGATCAATTCCAATATTGGGAGAAAATGGAAGCTTTTACCCATCCTATTTTTTGTAGTATTGAATGTGACCAACGGTGTGCAGACACATATAAATTTGTGCCTTCAAATTATATTCGACTTTCGAATGAAGAAGGAAAAAAGATTGAAGATGTTGTGATGGGAATAGAGGTCTTACCGGCTATCATTTATGTAGATGCGCATGATTGGGTTTATCCCGATGGTATTCCAGAAAATGCTCCTGCTAAAGTTAAGGAATTTGAAAAAATGCCCCTTGGTACAAGGCTAAAAGAAATTAAGGGCTATATTTCTACACTTCAAGATAGCGATGAGAAAAGTGCTTTTGAACAATATAGAAAAGTATGTTTAGAAAGATTTTCTCAAGGGGTAAAGGGTTATTTTCCTCGGAAAATAGGGGATTAATAACAAAATTAAACCGTAGTATCTTCATAAGAACTAGTAGGAAGGAAATCCTATTAAGAAATTATTAAGAATGTTATAATAAAAAGCATGTTTACGCCCAAATTCATTTCATGTTTGAAGAAGGGTTATTCAGCCCACGACTTCTTCAGTGATTTACGCGCGGGATTAAGCGTTGGCCTTATTTCTATTCCCCTTGCTCTTGCTTTTGCAATCGCTTCGGGATTAACCCCGGAGAAAGGCTTATTTACCGCCATCGTTGCGGGTTTTTTGATTTCCTTTTTGGGAGGAAGTCGCGTTCAAATAGGCGGCCCGACGGGTGCGTATGTCATCATCATTTTTACAATCGTTCAAAAATATGGCTATGATGGGCTTGCCTTAGCTACTTTGATTGCAGGTTGTTTGCTCCTCATCTTGGCAATAGCGAAACTGGGTCAATGGCTAAAGTTTATCCCCTATGCCGTGATTTGTGGATTTACAACAGGCCTTGCGCTTGTCCTCTTCTCTTCACAAATCAAAGACTTTTTGGGTTTGAATGTTTCGTCATTGCCCGCTCCCTTTATTGAGCGATGCAAAGTTTTATGTTCTACTCTTCATACATGGAATGTGGCGGCATGTATTATTTCGGTTAGTTCATTAATTGCCTTATTTTTCTTAAGAAGCCGTTTTCCTAAAGCCCCTGCTGCAATATTGGTCGTCACTTTTGCCTCAATCATTGCGTTTTCCCTAGAGCTGCCGATCGAGACTATTGAAAGTAAATATGGTATTTTGCCAAGTACGCTTCCCATGCCTTCGCTGCCTAAAATAACATGGGATAATGTCGTAACCGTATTTCCTGATGCAGTAACCATTGCGATTTTAGGGGCCATCGAGGCCCTGCTTTCTGCCCTCGTTGCTGATAATAAGATTGGAAAGCGTCACAATTCAAATGCTGAATTAATGGCCCAGGGATTTGGAAATATCGGCTCTGTTTTATTTGGAGGGTTGCCTGCAACGGGCGCTATAGCCCGTACACAAGCCAATGTTCAATTAGGTGCAAAAACCCCATTTGCAGGAATGATTCACGCATTAACGATATTGGTCTTAATGTTGTTTTTAGCTCCTTGGGTCAGTAAAATTCCTCTTCCCGTCTTGTCGGCCGTTTTGATTTATGTCGCATGGAATATGAGCGATCTTCCCCATTTTATATCCATTTTGAGAAGCTCAAAAGCGGAAGCGGCTCTTTTGCTAACGAGTTTTTTCTTAACGGTATTAATTGACCTTGCTGTCGCCGTTGAAGTGGGGGTTATTCTCTCTGCATTAATGTTTTTAAAGAAAGTGAACGACAAGCTTGTGATTAAAAGCAGACTGGAAGGCGAAGTGTACGTCTGTGAATATGTGGGCCCTCTTTTTTACGCCTCTTCCGAATCCCTTTTATCCCACTCCGTTCCAAGCGAAGCAAAAATGATCGTTTTAGATCTTTCTAAAGCATCGCTAGTGGATGATGCCGCTCATAAAGCAGTCGAAACCTTTAAACAGAAAGCAAAAGTGCCTGTAACCGTCAAATTTTAGCGAAATCGATAAATCCTTTTTCCACATCTACAGCAAGTAGTTTCACTTCAATTTGATCACCTACATCCAGATGCTTAAAATTTTGAACGATTTTTCCTTCGACAGGCGGGTTCAATAATCTTACCCAAGTTCCTTTAAAAGAGGCACCTGTTACAATGCCTTTAAAGGTATTTCCAATTTCATTGTGCATCATGCAGGCAGCCGCTGATTTTTTGACGTGCCTTTCTACCCTTTGAGCTTGGTCTTCTTGATTTGTGCAATGCATAGCCAGCTCTTGCAACTCTGATAAACTATAGGGGTTGGGCTCTTTCTTTAACCAAGAAACAAGCTGCCTTTGAGTGATCACATCGGGGAATCGGCGGTTAGGAGCCGTAGAGTGGGTGTAATTGCGAATCGCAAGTCCAAAATGGCCTAAAGGTTCTTCTCCCGGTATTTCTACGACATATTCGCCCGAGCCTAGAAGCTTAATGATAGTTAACGAAAGATCGGGAAAAGTAATCGGCTCTTTTTCTTTTTGGATGCGCAAGAATTTATCTAAAGCTTTTGCATCAGGTTGGCTGGGTAGACGGTATTTTTTTTCGCTTGCGATTTCAACAATTTTATCCCATCTTTCCGGCACTTTTACCACTCTTCTTAAACTGGGTATTCCCACACTTTGCAAATGTTTTGCTATCGTTGAGTTAGTGGCGATCATAAAATTTTCAATGAGTTCATGAGCGGCATTTTTTGGTGTTATAACAATTGTTACAAACTCGTCATCCACAACCGTTGCTCTTGTTTCACCGGAATCTAAAGTCAGGGCGCCCACTTTTTGTCGATTCGCTTTTATTTTTTGAGCAAGAATGTGTTGTTCTTTCAGTGTTTTCTCAAATTCAGGGGGATTAAAAGGAGCAGTTCCTTCAAGCATGGGGCCGATTTTACTATAAGCTAACTTAGCATGATTTATGACCCAGGCGAGTTTAATCGAATAATCCATAATTTCCATAGCATCGTCAAACGTCATCTTCACTACAACGGCAAGTCTTTTTTGCTGAGGATTTAAGGAGGTCAAATCGTAGCAAAGATGGCGAGGCAACATGGTAAAAATAAGTTCCGGCGTATAGACGCTCGTTGTATTATACGACGCATACCCATCTACCGCGGAGTTTTTTTGAACCGTAGCCGACACATCCGCTATTGCTACATAGGCCGTTGAGCCTTCTGCGAAAGTTAGCTGGTCGAGATCTTGTGAGTCATCATTATCGATT
This sequence comes from Parachlamydiales bacterium, assembly GCA_020051235.1. Classification (GTDB taxonomy): domain Bacteria; phylum Chlamydiota; class Chlamydiia; order Chlamydiales; family Parachlamydiaceae; genus CAZABG01. The sequence continues at coordinate 16,623 of JAGVJG010000062.1, forward strand.
GAGCACCATTGCAGATGAGTTAAATCTTCCGCATCCACATTTGGCAATTCCGCCTTTTCCGCTTCTTTGATCGCCTCGGGAGGGAAGTCGGGAAGCAATCCTTTCTCTCTCATCGTATTTTTCGCTATCTCATCCAAGTGGCATTTCATAATCGTTCCTCGATTAGCGAAAATTAGCATGCAAACACATTTTTTACCACAGAGCTCACAGGACAAAGCTGTTAGACAATGAAACAAATTTTACCACAGAGCACACAGAGACCACAGAGAGAAAATGAGAGCAGTGAGAAACAACAAAATTACAATTAATTCATTGCGGCAGGTGGCCTGCCGCCCTCGCCGGAGGCGAGCATCAGTTCAGCTAAATGTATGCCGCCCTCTAAGGGCGGGTCTCGAGCGCCCCTACAGGGCGCCACCGAGCCATTTATGGCGACGGGAAAAATTGCGGATGCGAGCGATGGGCTTAGGTTGTACCTACCCGAGCGAGAGCTGCGTAAGCAGCGGTTATACGCGATTTTAACCCCGCAAGAAATGGCCTTGGGGAGGCGGGGGCGGCAGCCCCGACAAGAACATTCGTCGGAAAATGCGTCAGCATTTTTTGACAAATCTCGAGTAGAACTCAAATGATTAGTTAAGCAGTGAATAAGAATTTATCTTAAGAAATTGGAGGAAGCTTTCGCTTCCTCCGAGAATACTAGTTGTTTTTTGGTAGCTCTAAGTTACGTGCTGACAATGCGAGAATAATCCATGTCCATCCGTAGACGATTAAGTCGATACCGACGAATAAGCCGATAACCCATAGACTCGCTTCTGGCCAGTCAGACAGGATGAGGAATCCTAAAATGGCTGAGACGAGTCCGCTGAATAATACCCATCCCCAATGTTCGAATCTAACTAATATAGAGACGAGAATTTTAAAAATCCCCGAGACTAAGAAGAACAATCCAATTATGAGTGTCAAACCTGCGGCAACTTGAATCGGTTTAAAGAGGAATAACGCACCAACTACTAATGTTAGCAATCCGGTAAGTAGCGCGACAAAAAATCCGGTCCACTCTTTTGCCCAGAAACTGTAAATCAATTCCGCGATTCCCGAAGCCACTAGGATCGATCCAAGAAAAAAGATGGATACGAGAGTAGTCGTATAGGATAAAGCAACTGCGGCGGTTCCTAGAAGAACAAGAATAATACCTAAAAATAAAAACCAGCCCCAATTACGGCGTAAATCCGCAATGGCTGAAAAAAAATTGTTTGTAATCATGAGATCTCCTTTCCTGACCTTCATAAATGAAATAAAAAGGGGAATCAAGAGAAAGAAATTTAAAAATTATTAACTATTTAATTAACAGTAATTAAAGAATAGTTTCTTCGTCTTCATAATCATCATCATTTATAGCATCAGGCAAGAAACCGCCCGCTTGCATTTCCCACATCATTGAATAGTGGCCCCCGAGCTTTAGAAGCTCTTCATGCGTGCCTTCTTCAATAATTTTTCCTTGATCAAAGACCAAGATACGATCCATGCCGGATAAAGTCGAGAGGCGATGGGCAATGACTATGGTCGTTTTGCCTTCCATTAATTCTTGAAGGGCATTTTGGATGTTTCTTTCGGTGACGGAATCAAGTGCGGAAGTTGCTTCATCAAGGATAAGAATAGGTGCATTTTTTAAAACCGCACGTGCGATGGCGATCCTTTGTTTTTGACCCCCTGAAAGCTTGATGCCTCTTTCGCCCACCAATGACTGATATTTGTCGGACATTTTTAAAATAAAGTCTTCGGCGTTGGCTTTTTGTGCAGCAACAACCACTTCGGTGGGCTCAGCCTCCGGTTTTCCGTATTGAATATTGTCCCAAACGGATCGGTGAAAGAGAGAGGGGTCCTGAGGAATCAAAGCGATATTTTGCCTAAGTGATTCTAAAGTAACATCTTGAATATTTTGGCCATCGATCAAAATCCGCCCATTCGAAAGATCGTAATAGCGCAAAATTAAATGCACGAAGGTGGTTTTACCCGATCCTGAAAACCCAACAAGCCCTACTTTTTCACCTGCCCTGATATCGATATTTTTATTTTGGAATAGCGTGGAAGAGGTTGGGTTATATTTAAATGAGACATTTTCAAATGTTATGGCCCCTTCTTTTACTTTAAGAGGATAAGCGCTTGGCTTGTCAATGATATCATGCGGAATTTGAATGATCGAAAGGGCTTGTTTGCAAGTTCCTAACTCTTTAAAGAATAGGGGCATTTCCATTCCTGCAAACCAGGCCATCATCGTTACGTTCCAAGAAGAGTTAAAAATATAAACAACTTCTCCGGCAGATATAGCTCCCTGTGACCATGAATAAATAATATAGCCGTTCATTAAAAGGCCTATCCAAATAAAACTCGCGAGCCCCATGAAAATTCTCATCTTTTCGATGATCCAAAGCGAGTCGATATTTTTCTTTAATTCAATATCTTGGAATTTCTTTAAGTAATTCTGTTCGTAAAGTTTGCGGGAAAAAAGTCGAACATTGATGTGATTTGAGATACTATCCACAATTTTTCCCATTAAAACGCTTCTTGCTTCGGAGTGTACATGAGCCATGTCATCGCATTGCCGCGCAAAATAAAGGGCGATCGACATATGTACAACAATCCAGCTTAAGAGAATGACTCCAAAGATAGGTTGTATAGAGGTGAAAAGGGCGACCGCAATGATGACTCCAACCGCAACGGGCACAAAAATCTGCATTATTTGTTGGATGATTCGGGTAAAACCAAGCGTCATATCAGAGATTTTATTTGATAGGCTTCCAGCAAATTGGCTGGTAAAAAAACTATAGGAGTGGTCTTGCACATATTTGAACAAGCTCATCCTTACATCGGCCTCCAGTTTTGGAAAGGCAAAGGCTGAAAGAAGGCCGGAAATACGGAAGAAGACTTCAATGGTTATCCATAGAAGGATACCTGAAATAATAGGTAAGGCTAAGTAGGATAGAACGGGCTCACCGCTGTAATTTGTGATTTTTTCTATGAATACGCCAAAAACTACCGGCCAGAAAATGTGGTCAATTGTCCATGCCAAGCAGGTAATTTGAATTAATAAAAAAACGAGCTTTTGTTTTTTTAAGAAATGCCAAAAGAAAGGCCAAAGTCGTTTAGGCATAGCATATATAAATTTATCAAATTAAAGAGTTTTATACTACGGTCTTCCTAGGGAAGTCCCATCCATTAATCCTAAAGCACATAAGCTTGACGACTATTTAAAAGTCTTTATAATGTTTAGTATTTTATGAATAAATTTATTCTATCCTTTTCCCTTTCTTTTTGCTTTTTATTAAATTCTGCTTTGCCTGTAACGCATGTTTATTTTACTAAGATGTATTTTAAGTATTATCCAAAGTATTCAGCAGAAGAACAAAAGTTATTTTTAATTGGAACCGTATTTCCTGATATCCGTTACATGGGTGATTGTGATCGCGGCGATACTCATTGGGATGCCATCTCTTTGAAAGAAGTATTGGAAGAGACAGACCCCTTTATTGCCGGGATGAAATTTCATTCCTATGTCGATATTGTTAGAGAAGATTTAGTGGTTAAAGAAGGAATATATCCTAAGTTAAAGACGCTTGTTGCCTCGGATAATATTCACACCTTTTTAAAGCTTGCTGAAGATGAATACTATATTCATGACGGCTCATATGCCGAAATCCCTAATATTTTAGCCGAAGTGCTGCCCCAAGAAATTGAAACGGGAATTCCTGAAAAAAACATTAGGAAGTGGCATCAAGCAATTGTTTTTCTTTTTATATCCAATCCCGCTCAAGCCCTTCAATTTGCCGCTTTGTCAGGCAAAACGATTTTAAATATAACACCAGAACAAATGCAGATTTGGAACAAGTGCTTCAAAACGGTAGTTCAAGATGAGCTCATCGTGAGTTGGTGTAAAAAGCTATCTTTTCATTTCGAGGAAGAAATGAAGCCTTCAAAAATAGCTGACACCCAAAATTAACCCTTCATAAGGGCCGCTTGTAATAGGACTCAAAATTAACTCTGTTCCATTATTCAAAGTTATGGGAGCGGGTTTATTTTGCTCTAAATTCAATATTGCCTCATGCCATTTTAAACTTTGAGTAGGAAATAGATCGGGCAGGTCCTCTTTATTAATTTCAGGAGTTGCCCCGCTGCAAGCCAATGTAGTTTGATTTTGTAGATGATAGACAAACACCGTTGCCGAACTGTGGTTTTTTATCAAATGCTCTAAATTTGAAGAGGGGGATGCCTTTTCAATCTTTTCCTTTAAAAGTTGGCTTAATTCTAAAGCATCTGTTTCGTGAATAAACGGATCTTCTTCAAGTTCAGATTGCTTAATGTCGACCAGCGTTTTTATTTCATATTCCAGCTCTCTTAATTTAGTGCTTTGCTCTTCAATAAGATGGATATGTTCTTTAAGATATTTTTCTTTCTCTTCAAGCTGCTCTTTAATTCGAAGAAGCTCTTGTTCTTTTGATTCAATATCGCTTTGTTTTAGATGTTTTTGAAGGCTCACTTCTTGTTTCAAAACTTCTACTTCTTGCTCAAGCTGAGATTTTTGAGCGGTGATTTCAGCTAAAGGCTCTGATAAATCAGGATAATCTGGAAGAGCCGCAATAATAGGAGGATTTTCAGGAATGATCGGTTCATAGTTGGGGGCAGCAGCAATAGCACCTCTTTGATGGAAGTGATAAAAAAGAAAAATCGATCCAATTGCAGCTAAAACGATACCTCCACTTAAACTAAGCCATTGGGTTGAGGGTGGTGCGGGAAAGACCCAACACCAAACTACAATCGGGGCAAAATATAAAAAGAATATGATTAGAGCATCTATTCCATTATTTTTTGAGCGCATGTTGATTAAATGCAATACACTAGATAAATAGTCAATCGTTAATCCTCATCTCTGTTTTCTTTAAAGAGCCGTTCCCATCTTTCAAACTCAGATTCGCCATTTTCTTCTTTGAATTTAGGAAGATTCTTTTTTACTTTTTGAGGTTTTGAAACTTTTGGAGTTTCTGGAGGAAGGCGTTTTTCAAATTCATTTAAATAATACACCAGGGATCCCGATATTTTTCGAGGGGTTTTAAGTGCCAAAGGGGGCTTTTCTTCTTTTTTTAATTTTGGCTTTGTTTCCTTTTTTTGAAGAAAGGTCTGAAAGTCTTTGCACTCCATCGTATGGGAAAGGGCATTTCTGCAGTGCATGGCAAGGCGTTTGTCTGAAGTTACTACCGTTATAATACGAGGATTTTTAGAAACTTTTAGATTTTTTAAAATCCAATCGTCTGCACTTTCTCCTTCATCGGTAAAAATGAGTTGAAAAAGATGCTCCCTTTTTTCTGTGTGATAACCCGGCTGGTATTTTGAATCAAAAACGAGGACGATGTCTAACTCGGCTAATAAACTTAGTCGAGACATCTCTTTTATTAAATCTTCTCTGATAGATCGTACTTCTTCTCTTTTATGGAGAAGACGGAATAAATAGTTATACCCATCAACCAGATAGCGCATATTTACATGGCTTCTAGAAAGAGGAGTAATTTTTCAAATGCTTTACGTCTATGAGAAACTTTATTTTTGGTGGCTTCGTCGAGTTCAGCAAAAGTACGATCATAGTCGTGTTTGATGAAAATCGGGTCATAGCCAAACCCGGACCGCCCCTTTTCTTGGGGGGAAATGAATCCTTCTACTCGACCGCGTACGGTTTTTAAAAGGCCTTCTGGTTTTGCGACTGCAATGACGCATTCAAAATAGGCATTTCTTGCATCCCCAAAACTTTGTTCAAGCATGGAAAGGAGTTTAGAGCGATTTTCTTGATCGGTCGGATCTTCTCCTGCAAAACGATGAGACCTTACTCCAGGAAGTCCGCCTATCGAAGGAACCACTAATCCGGAATCATCGGCTACCGTTAACATATTTAAATGTTTCGCTGCATCCGTGGCTTTTAAGATAGCATTCGCTTCAAAAGTTTCTCCACTTTCTTCCGGGGGCTTGTAGGCAGGGAAATCCAAGAGGGAGTAGAGGTCAAGCCCTTTTATGGGCTTAAACATCTCTCTTAATTCCCTCAATTTGTGTACATTTGAGCTAGCAAGTAATAATTTCATTAGTCAAAAATTGTCTTTAGACTTTCGATCTTATACTTTTCGTCTTTAAATTGAAAGGTCTCCCCGGCTCGCTTTCCGAGCATAGCTTGAGCTAGTTTTGACTGAAAAGATAGAACCTTGCCTTCAACATCGGCATCCCATGGACCTAAGATTTTATAAGTAATGGAGGTTCCCTTTGGATCTTCGATTTTAACAACCGAGCCCACTGCGACTTCATCTTTGCTTGTATCAGGAGGAGTAATAACACGCGCTTTTTTAATGTCGTCGGCTAAGCGTCTCATCTCACCTTGAAGACGAGCCCTTCTCTCTTTTGCAAACTTGTACTCAGAATTTTCGCGAAGGTCTCCGAGTGCTCGTGCCGCTTCAATTTCTCTTGCATTATCGACCATTTCTTTTGTAGCAATCTCTTCAACTCGCTTTTGACTGCGAATATACCCTTCTTCTGTAGTCCAAAGAACATAAGGAGCTTTTTCTTCATCTGATTTCAATGCGAGTTCAGGATAATGAACGGCTGCAAGAGATCTTAAGCTCTTTTGATCATGATCTTCTATCGAGTGAGATTTTGACGCATAAAGTAAAAACTCTTTAGTAAATTCATAGGTCGATTGCTTGAATAAGTCACGTACCGCTTTATATCGCTCCGCGATAATCACGTTTAGAATCTTCTTCACCAGCTCTTGATAAGAAGGGGAATTTTCAATTTGAGAAAGTAGTAGCAAAAGTCCTTCCCAGAAATTGTCATAATGATCAGATAAAAGAAGATCGTCTTTATCACTTAAAATGACACGGTTAAATAACCAGAAGAACCATTCGGGGTTTTGGCTTGGATTGTTTAGGATTTCCTTAACCGCTTTTTCAACTACTTGACGGCCTTCTTTATCAGCAGAAAGCTCTTTCATTAAGTATTCACGGATCAGAACGTTATCAAATCGTTTTATAGCATCTAGAAATAAAGGAATCCATTCGGATTTATTTTCCCTTATCCACATCAAAGCCTGTTTTTTGATTTGCAAAATCTCTACATCATCAATTAATGCGATGAGATCATTTTCGTTCTTTAAGATGGTTTCTGGATGAGGATAATTATTTTGAGGAAGAGTGTTCAAAGCAATAAATAGGCCTTGAAGACGATCTTTGGGTGGTAGATTTTCTGCCAATACTTTCTTAAGAGTCTGTTCGAAATAATTTTTCACTTCTTCTTTCTTAAGTGTGGAAGCCTCTTCTTTTGAATAGCTATGAAGGGTTTGAAGAATGTCGATCGCTTTTTTCTTTTTAGAAAGAGCCTGCATCAATTTATCTTCGTGAGAAATTTGCTGTGAACGAAGAGAAAACACGCCTTTTAAAGAGTCTGGAGTATCTACTAGAAGGTCTTTTTTGAGTTTAGATCTGGCTTGTGACCACCATTTCGAAAATTCATCTTCAGGAATGACTAGATCGGCCATTTCGTCTTTAATTTCTTGGGCTGTTTTTGGGCCCAAATCGGAAAGTAAGTCTTTAATCACTTTGACGGGATTTGCACGCGCTTCTTTTTCAAGTTCATCGGGCTTTGAAAAGCGGCGACTTAAAAAGTGAGTTTTAGGAACAGGAATTAATAGCCTCATAGCATGGCTATAACTGAGTGATTTTCTTCCTGAGAGATTTTCAAATTCAAGAGTAACTTGTTCTCTTAAATGTGAGAGTTCCATGATCTCTCCGATCCCCCAGCCACCGGGGTGTAGAAGGAATTGACCTGCTTCTAGATGCGCTAAAACATCTACAAAGCTTAAAGTGCCCGTAAAGTTGTCTTTAGATTTGAGCCCGGCTATTTTTAAAATGTCGTTAAATTGTGATTTTTGGCCATATCGTTCTTTAGACTTCTCTAGAACTAAATCATAAAGCTCTTGAGTTTGAGTTGTTTGGATGTCGATTATCCCTTTCAAGATAGTATAAGAAGCATTCGGATCTTGAACAGTTCGCCAAATAGGAATTATGGTTTCAACATAGGCTCCCATGGGTTTTGCAAAATCAGATTTTTTTATCATCTGAATCAATTCATTAAGCTCTTCTGAGGGAACATTGTCACTTGTACAATACTCTTCCCAGAGAGTCATGAATTTATTAAAATCGCGATTCAATATCTGTGTCTGAAATTCTTTTAAATAGCCCATTTTACCTCTGACGTGTGGAGAAGTATATTACGACCTTTAAAATTATTCAATTCCTAGAATACATAGTTTACTTGCTAAGGTTCCTTTGATAACCTGAGGCCAAGGGAAGTCGGGGATAGGGTCAAATTAGCCTAAAATACTCTTTATTAGTGGTATAGGATCCAAAAGCTCGAGGATGGTAAAATAGAATAATGGGAAATAAATCGGGCGGCAGCATATTTGATCCTGAGTTTCAGCGCTCAGCGCCTAAAAAAAAGAAGGAGGCTACCCCCCCTCCTAAGCAAAAATCCAAGCCTTTACCCCCCGAACAACAAGAAAAACTTAGGAAACAACTGATTAAAGATCCTGAATTAAGCGCCTGGCTGGACCAAATCAGCTCAAAAAAGGAAGAACTTAAGACAAAACTGGCAGAATTGATTGATATAAAAGGATTTACTCCCGTTTCAATTAAAAAATATTTATCCAATGCTAGCAATTTTACCCCGGATGCCTGGAAAGAAATTCAAAATAGGCGTGCTGAAATTAAAAAAAGTCTGGGATCACAGTTTGAATTGACCCTTGTAGAAGGGGAGCGCAAGAAGGTAAAAAAGGAAATGGACCATAATAGGAAAGGAAAAACCTTAGGAGCGAGAAAAAATTGGATGCCGATGAAATAAAAATTGACCTATTCCTCCCCCCTTCTCACGACGAAGAGTTAAACCAATATTCATTCGATTTTTATGAAGCCTTATCAAAATTGGGTGTGAATTGTCGTCTTCTTAAAGGCGATTCACATAATCCAGCCGTCTTTATCGACGATTTACTTAAGAATAAACCTCATTATACACTGTCCTTTAACGGACTTCTTCCGGACGATCAAGGGCGGTTTTTAGCGGACTTATTAAATATTAATCATATCGCATATATCACCGAATTCCCTTCGGCATTTGCTCTTTTAAATCAGTCTAAGAAAACTCTAATTACTGCGCCTGATAAGGGAAGTGTAAATTTTTTGAAGGGTTTAGGTTGCCAAAGTGTTTTTCCGCTTAAAACTGCAAGTAGCCCTATCGATCAACATAAAGATAAAACCTATAAATACGTCGCACACGTCTCTTCATTAACGCTAGAAGACTATTTAAATAGGTTAGCGAAAAAATTTCCTGAACCCCTTATCGATATATTATTAGATGCGGCTGAACTGACATTAAAAAATGAAGCGCTTTATTTTTATGAAGCGCTCGTTCAATCGTTTAGACCGGACAAATTAACCATTCCTCCCCAAAATATCGACTTTTCACTTCTTCTTGAGGAGCTTGAAAACCTCACCAAAATAATAAGTTGGGAAAGGCTTTTAGAGAGTTTTCCTCATTCTATAGATATTTTTAGCGAATTTGATAAAGAAGATTCTTTAAAAAAGAAATTTCACTCCAAACATCGCTTCCACCGACAAGTGAGTTATAACGAATGGAGGAAAATCCTTATGACAAGTGAATATAATCTTCTTTCCTCTCCTATTTTAAAAAATGGAGTTGAAGCGTCATTTTATTTAACAATTGCTTCTTCTTCAATGCCCATTATTAATGAAAACGCCTTCACAAAAGAGTGGGATGTCATTCGATACCACGCAGACAATCCTTCCTTTGGGGCAATAACGAGAGAGAATGTTGATAAGAATTTGGCACGCTTTAAAGAGAAGGATACCTGGACTGAAAGAGCGAAAGAGTTGATATCAATTTTATGATTAAAAGCGTCGTGCTTCTCGATTCGGGCAAAAGTCAATATGATGTTGTATCCCATTTTACTAATTCGCTTGCAAAAGGTTTTGAGAAAAGCGGCGTTTCCGCAAAAATTATTAAAACGACCTCTATCGATCAATCAGTTGCCGATGAAATGTCCCAGGTTAAAGCCGATTTGGTAGTTAGTTTTTTTAGTTTCTTTGATGTGGCCAATGATGCATTTTTTTCAAGAATGTTGCCCATTCCCGTTCTTTATATAGCGGTGGATGGTCCTGAATATTTTATTAACAAACTTCAAAATGAAAATTGTTTTTTAAGTGTTAGAGACTACTATTCTTTCAAAATGGTAAGCGAGATTGGTAAGAAAAAGCTAATCGTTTTACTTCACGCCTGCGATAATGATTTCTCAGTGCCGGTTAAAAAAGATCGTCCTTATCCTGTCGTCTTCTTTGGAACAGCGCTTCCTCCAAACGCGGCGGATGATGAATTATCTCAAATTCCCTCTCCCATCCAGTCTGCGTTAAGAAGAGCCGTAGAGCTTAATTTAAAAAATCCTTATTCCTCTCATTACGACTCCCTTTTATTTTGTCTAAAGCAAGATCCAGATATTAATCGAAATATGCTCTTAGAGCTCAATTTGTATCGATTGCTTCAGATAATGGAGTTAAGGGTGCGAGCTCACGATAGAATTGATCTTATAAATAGTATCAAGGATCACGAAGTCCATGTTTTTGGTGGAGGGTTTCTTAACGCCCATTGGAAAGATTATCTGCAGAACGACAATATCGTGTTACATGATCAAATTTCCTTTGAAGATACTCTAAAAATAATGGCTCAAAGCAAGATCGTCCTTAGTTCAAGCCCTCACATTCGTTTTGGTGGTCATGAGAGAATTTTTTATGCCTATCAAATGGGTGCTCTTCCATTAGTGAATTTTACCCCTTTTGTTGAAGAGGAATTTAAAATCGGGGAAAATATTGAAACGTACTATCCAGGGCATTTAACTGAGGTCGATAAAACGATTTCTAAATATTTAGACGATGAGACTTTGAGGGATAAACTGGTGATTGAAGGAAGAAAGATTGTTCAAGAAAGACATACATGGGATAATCGTGCCCAGCAAATCTTGGAACAATTAAAGCCCTTTTTCTCCGATGAGTTTAAATTTTAAGCCTCTTTCTAAATGGTTTCAAAAAAATAAACGATCGCTTCCATGGCGTGAAGATCCTACTCCTTATAAGGTATGGATCTCTGAAATCATGCTCCAGCAAACGCAAGTTAAAACCGTTATTCCTTATTTTGAACGGTGGATCCAGCGCTTTCCGGATATAAAAAAACTTGCCAAAACTCCCGTCGACGAGATTATTAAAATTTGGGAAGGCTTGGGTTATTACAGTCGCGCTCGTTTTATTCATGAGTCGGCGGTTAAGCTGCATCAAGAAGGGCATGATTCAATCACTAACGAAAATATGATCCTAATTAAGGGACTTGGACCTTATACAAAGGGAGCTATAAAGAGCTTTGCTTTTAAAGAAAAAGCGGCCGCAGTGGATGGAAATGTTCTAAGAGTGATGAGCCGCTTAACTTTATTTGAAGAAGATATTTCCAAGATGACATCTCGAAAGGAAATTGAAGCTAGGGTTTTTAACTGTCTTCCTGATGAGAAACCTTGGGAGGCGATGGAAGCCTTGATCGAATTAGGGGCGCAAATTTGTAAAAAAAATCCGCATTGTACTGAATGCCCAATGGTTAATCAGTGTTTAGGTTTTCAGAAAAATCGGCATACGCTTCTTCCAATAAAAAAGAAAGCGCCCCCTATCACAAAGCTGAAACGTGTTGTTTTAGTATTGAAATGGCAGGACCGATTTTTAGTTAAAAAGGCAGAAAAAGGGCGTATCATGGCGGATCTTTATGAATTTTGGTGGGAAGAAGCCGATACTATTGATCTTTACCTTCAGGGCCTCTCTTATGAAAAATTAGTTCCTCTTGCCAACGTAAAACATGGATTTACACAATACGAGGCCACCTTAATACCCTATTTAATCGAGTTAAAAGATCCTTTAACAAAATTGGGATATAATTGGATTACTTTTGAGGATTTGAAGAAGCTTCCTTTTGCAGGGGGGCATCGCGAAGTTTTAAATTCGCTTCATAAAGTTTGAAGTATTTATAAAAAGCGGTGTGTGCCTGATAACAAGAGATTAGATAGCCTTCGGCGCCATCTAAAAAGCCTCGTTTTAATATATAGCTTTTAAAAAAGGTGAAAAAGCCATGTCCTATGGCTTTTAGGGGAGAGGAAGAGACTTTTCCCGCTCGATCTTGGGCAAAAAGATCTGAATAATGTTGCATTTTTGCAATGCATTCATGAACGCCATCATAGGTAAAGTGATGAAAATAATTCTTAAGGGTCTTTTCTTTTAGTCCCTCGGTAAGGATCGATTCATGTACTTTATGAGTAGAAAAGCGGGTGTCTTTTCGATTGTAAATTCTTTTTGGAGAATCGGGGTACCAGCCGCACCCCTTTATCCATTTACGGCGATATTCATTATGCCTAGGTATCGCATAAACCGTGCCCTTTTCTAAAGGGAGGCTTTTAATTTCTTGGATTAGCGCTTGCGTTAAGACTTCGTCTGAGTCAAGAGATAAGATCCAATCGTTTTTGGCCATTTCTGAAACACGGTTATGGGTTTCACCAAACCCGAAAAAGGGTCCTTTTTCAATACGAACATTAGGAAAACGGCTTGCGATTTCAAGGGTTTTATCGCTTGAGCCGTTGTCGTAGATCAAAACTTCTTCAAAATCCTTGAGTGGGGTTAAAACCTCCTCAAGGTAGCGTTCGCTATTTTTAGTTAAGATCGTTACCGAAAGACTCACGCCATTATCTCATCAATCGCGTTTATCACTCTTTCAACATGGCCCTCAACTTTGACAGGTTGCTCGTTCCATTGAAGCACGCCCTCATCGTCAAACAGAAATGTGGAACGCTCTATAGATGTCCCATCGCCTTTGATCGCCCCAAACTTGTTTGCGACCTCTAATTTTTCATCACACAAAAGAGGGAAGTTAAGATCGTGCTTTTCAATAAATTTTTTGTGGCTTTCGCAGGTATCAGGGGAAATTCCGACGACTAAAATATCCATATCGTCAAAGACTTCCATATGGTCTCTATAGTCGCAAGCCTCAGAAGTGCAGCCAGGAGTGTCATCTTTTGGATAAAAATACAGAATAAAGGGGCTCCCTAAGAGGTCTTCTTGCGTTACAGTTTCTCCTTCGCAATCAATGATTTTAAAAGGGGGGATGGAGTCTCCGGGTTTCAATTTAGCCATATTTATCCTTCTACGTTAGCCTTAAGACCTTTGATTAATTATTAAAAAAGGTTACCATTTGAAGCTAATATGGGCGAGACTAAAAATATCATTATACGCATGCCGAATTGGGTGGGAGACGCTGTGATGGCATCCCCTCTCATTATCGATATAAAAAATAAATTTCCTGAAAGTCCGATCACTTTAATGTGTCAAGGAGCAATTGGACAATTATTTGCTCATGAACCATTAGTAAGTGATATTATCCATTTTAAAAAGCCCTCCGGTTTTATTCATCATTTGCATCAAAGCGAGCTAATTCGAGATTTGAAGAAAGGGGAATATGAAACGGGGATTTTAACCACCAATTCTCTATCTTCTGCTTGGTGGTTTTGGCGGGGACATATCAAAAATCGGATTGGATTTTCCGGTAGAGGAAGAGATTTTCTTTTAACCGAAGCTATTCCCTTTCCTGCCAATCGCAACACTCAGCATCTGGTTAAAACATATAAAGAGTTGCTTAAACCTCTCGGAATTTCTGAATCCTCTACTTTACCCCGACTCGTCGTCACCGAGGAAGAATTAAAAGATGCAAAAGGCGTTTTGGATAAAGAAGGATGTAGTGGCAAAAGTCTAATAGGAATCAATCCCGGAGCCGCATACGGTTCTGCAAAATGTTGGCTTCCTGAAAGATTTCGTTCTCTTACCCAAAAGCTAATAGAAGATCCGAACGTAGTTGTCGTTTATTTTGGCGATCATACTCAGAGACCAATGATTGAAGACATCACAAAAGATTTAGGATCGAAAGTTCTAAATTTGGCAGGAAAAACAAATTTAAGGGATCTCATGGCCTTTATATCTTTGTTAGATGTAATGGTTGCGAATGATTCCGGCCCCATGCATATGGCTTACGGTTTAAATGTTCCAGTAGTTGCTTTGTTTGGTCCTACTTCCGATAAAATTTCAGGACCGCTGGGTGTTTCAGAAATCATTCATAAACACGTTGAATGCTCTCCTTGTTTCAAGCGTGAGTGTCCCATCGATCATCGCTGCATGACAAGGATTACATCCGATGAAGTTTATGACGCGATTCAAAGATTAAGACGTGGATAAAGCACTTTTAGAAAGAATGCGCGCAGCGCTAAAAGTCAAAAAAGAATTTCCCTCACTAAAACAAGTTTCTTCTTTATTACAACCCTCTCAAGAATACGCTTCGAAAGGACATAAAGCCATTAAAGAAGGAAAAGTCGGTACGATTATTTTAGCCGGCGGAATGGGTACGCGTCTAAAATTTCCCCATCCAAAAGGGTTTTACCCCATAACTCTCGTCCGTCATAAAACGCTTTATCAACTCGTGGCTGAAAAAACACACGCTGCATCCAAAGCCTACGGAGTGGATCTAAAAATTGCCTTCATGACCTCCCCTCAAAATGACAAAGACACTGTTGATTATTTTAAAGAAAAAGGGCGATTTGGTTTGAAAGAAGAGCAACTTTCTTTCTTTATGCAAGAGGAACTTCCCTTTTTAGATGATAAGGGAGAGCCTTTTTCAGGTGAGCCTAAAGGCCCTGATGGCAATGGACGTGTGTTTGAACATTTCAAAAAATCGGGTCTTTTAGAAAAGTGGGAAAAGAGCGGTATTGAATACATCAACATCATTCTTATAGACAATCCCCTTGCAGAGCCCTTTGATGCGAATTTGATAGGCGCATTAATTAAAGATCAAAACGATGTGATGGTTAAAGCCGTTAAAAAAGAAACAAGTGAAGAAAAAACAGGCACGCTTGTTCTTGCAAACGATCGATTGAAAGTCATTGAATATACCGAATTGCCTGAAAATGAAAGAGGCAAACACCTCTATGCAAACATCAGTCTATTTGCCTTGACGCTTTCTTTTGCAAAGAAGTTAGTCGATCAACACCTACCTCTTCATGTTGCATATAAACCGTTAACACCCCAAAGCACGATAAACGGCTATAAATTCGAAACTTTTATTTTTGATCTCTTGGATTATACAAATAAAGCAGAAGTAATGGTCTTTGATAAAGACGCCTGTTTTGCCCCTTTAAAAAATTCAATCGGGCCCGACTCACCCACCACTGTCCAACATGCGCTCGAGCAACATGATCGAAAAACCTTAAGCGAAATAACCGGCCATCGCATCCTCAATCAACCCCTTGAGTTGGATCCCGCCTTTTACTATCCCACTCAAAAACTACTTTCTCAATGGACCGGAAAAAATGTAGATGAAAGTCTGCATTACATCATTGCAGAATAGTTTTTCCAAAAATTAATAAAGTGAGATCGATAGTCACCTTCTAGTTGACAAATTATTATTTTAAATAATAGTAAAAGTTATCCTTAGAGGAGTCAAAATGGGTCACGTTCATACTTGTACTTTTATTCCGGCACACATAGAAGCCGCAATTTTTCCTGAATGTAGAGCAGCCACGCATCAACTTCATGAGTTATGCGCTCATAATGAACCCAAAGAATTAAGGGCGCGCGTGGTCTATGATATAACCGCTCCCTCTAACTTAAGGATGCCTCAAATACCAAAAAGACCCGGCATCAGAATGTTTGATGCAAAAAATAGAGTGGTTTTGCCAGGGGTGTCTTATGGATTAAATGAAGATCCAATTCATGATCGAGTAGCCTCTGCGACTTACAGAAGTTTAGTGTCATTTGTTGAACTATTAGAAAGCCCTTCGATGAAACGCAAAGGAATTGATGATAAAAATGGCGATATTCTTTGCACCGTGCATTACGGAAAAGACTATGAGAATGCTTACAACGATAGCAAGCGTATTGTGGTAGGAGATGGCGGAAAATTGCTAAAACATTTTGGAGAATCGCGAACTACCATTGCGCATGAAGCGGGTCACGGGGTTGTCTTTAAAACCGCAAATTTTGCAGATGAAGGACAACCTGCTGCGATGCATGAATGTTATGCAGATATTTTTGCTGTATGCACTGAGCAAAAGGCATTAAATATTAAGGTTGATGATCCTAAGGCCACTTTTTTAATTGGAGATGAATTAATTCCGGGTGTGGCGGCTCTTAGATCCATGAAAAATGAAAAAGCTTACGAGAATGTTCCCGGGTTGGGGTTCGATACACAGCCCAAACGAATGAGCGATTATGGGGAAAAGGATGCAAGTGGAAAAGTGATCGGTCCTTATCCTAAAAAGTACGATAACGGCGGCGCTCATGAAAATGGCCCTAAAAACCGTGAATTCTATGAATTTTGTATAGCTTTGGGCGGATATAGTTGGGATAAACCATTATTTGTTTGGTATGAAACGCTTAAGCAATCAAAACCCACTACCGACTTTTATCAGCACACAGACTTAATGTTGAAATTTGTAGATGGCTTTTATCATAAAGGTAGTGCTGAATCGGAAGCCGCTTATAAAGCCGCTACTATCGTAGAAACCTACGGAACGAAGCGTCCTTCAAAATAAAGCCTGAGTGCGCTATCCTTGGGAAATGCGCATTGGCTTTCTGGGAACAGGGGCTTGGGGTTTTTGCCTCGCCCTACTCCTTGCCCGTAAAGGATATAAGGTTTTATCGTGGACCCGCGATAAAAACCTCTGTCAAAATTTAAACGACTTTCACGAACATCCTAACCTTTCTGGCATCATCCCTAATGAAAATATGCGGTTTACCTCTTCTCTTGAAGAGGTCCTTTCATTTGGAGAAGTTATCGTTGAGTCAGTTACGACAAAAGGGCTCAGGTCGGTTCTCAATCAATTTCCAAAAGACTTTGATAAACTTATCATTCTGACTTCTAAAGGGATCGAACAAGGATCCGGCTTAACTTTACCTGAAGTAACCCTTGAAATTCTCGGAGAGAAAGCCAGAGACAAAATTGCTTTATTATCCGGGCCTAGCTTTGCAAACGAAGTATGCCGCAACTTGCCTACTTCGGTTGTTTCGTCCGCTTTTGATCCTGAAACGATGAAGAAGGCGAGCGAAATCTTTACGACTGATACCTTTAGAGTTTATCCAAACGACGATCCTATTGGAGTTTCATACGGCGGCGCCTTAAAAAATATTATCGCCATTGCAGCCGGGATTTCGGATGGATTAAACCTAGGTTATTCATCTAAAGCGGCTTTGATCACACGGGGCCTTCATGAAATGAGAAAGCTAGCTCTGGCACGTGGTTGTAAAGCAGAAACAATCAATGGTTTATCGGGACTGGGCGATGTGGTCTTAACAGCCAGTTCTTTGATTTCCCGTAATTTTAAATTTGGCCACCTCATTGCGCAAGGGGTTGATCCTGAAGAAGCTCGCAAACAAATCGGCATGGTTGTAGAAGGTGCATACACTGCAAAATCGGCATTAGAGCTTGCTCGTTCCTTAGGTATTGATATGCCTATCGCGGAAATAGTCTATCGTATTATTTATGAGAAGATGAAGCCTCATGAGGCGGTTAAATCGCTCATGGTAAGGACCATTAAAGAGGAGCACCTTTGAAAGTCGTATCGCCTTCGCGAATGACTTATCTCGAAAGTGAAGCGTATCGTGACGGATCTTCCCCCGTCGATTTTATGGAAGAAGCGGGATCTGGCGTTGCGCTTGTTGCACACGAGTTTGTCGAACGCTACGGGTTATCCCGAAACATTATTCTTTTATGCGGCAAAGGAAACAACGCCGGCGATGCCTATGTTGCAGGCATTCATTTACTCCATCTTGAATATTCCGTTCATGCTTTACAAGTACACCCTCTTTTAGACACTTCAGAACTTACCCAAAAAAATGCGGAACGCTTTCTAAATGAAGGCGGCCACATTAAAGAAATAAAGACGGAAGAAGACATTGAATTTCCTGAATCAGGATTAATTCTTGATGGCCTCTTTGGAACGGGTTTTAAAGGGGAAGTCAAAGATCCCTATGCTTTTGTGATCAATGCAGCCAATGATTCCGGGCTTATAATTATTGGCATTGATATCCCATCAGGATTGAATGGAGAAACAGGAGAAGCTTCAACACCTACAATTGTTGCTACACAAACAGCCACACTGGGTCTCCCCAAAACCGGTTTTTTCTTACGAGATGGTTGGGATCATGTAGGTGCCCTTCAATTTATTGATTTTGGTCTACCCGCTGAATACATCGAAGAGATAGAGCCTGATTTTGAGCTATTGACCGCAGACATGTTAATCCCGCTAATGCCTGAAATGAATAGAACTCGGCATAAATATGAAGCAGGGTTGGTTGTAGGTATTGGAGGACCCATGCAGGGTGCTTCACTACTAAGTTCGATTGCTGCTTTAAGATCGGGTGCCGGCATTGTAAAGCTGTATGTTCCTGATTCTGTAGAATATAGCGCTCTTCCCTTAGAAATTATTCACATACCTTTAGATCCAAAAAATCTAAAAAGCCTTCTACGAGATATCAATAAAGCCGGATGTTGTTTTATTGGACCCGGCCTCGGCACTTCTCCTGACGCGAGAAAATTACTAAAAAGTATTTTGCCAGAGATTGAAGTCCCGACGGTGCTTGATGCCGATGCTTTAAACATCATTTCAGAAACGCCTCTTCCTCTTCCTCCAAAGACCATACTAACTCCTCATCGAGGTGAGCTTGAACGGCTACTAAAACTTCCTAAAGAACAAAAAGTAACGCTCGATTTTTTAAAAGTCTGTCAAGCCTATGCCGAAGAGTTGCAAGTGACACTCGTCATGAAAGGGGCGCCTACATTTATTTTCCATCCTAATAAAACGATTCATGTTAATTCAACGGGCGATCCAGGCATGGCGACTGCAGGTGCAGGCGATGTTTTAACCGGACTTATTGCTGGATTGCTCGCACAAAAGCTACAGCCCGAAGATGCCGCTTATTTGGGTACTTTTTTACACGGACTTGCAGGCGAGCATGCTTCTCAAGAGAAAACGCCTTATTGCATGATCGCTTCCGATTTACTTGAGTACTTCCCCGCTGCTTTTGCATTTGAGACGGCCTAATGAAAATTGATTCTGTTAATATCATCAATTTAAAGCGACGAACCGATCGAAAAGCGCATGTCGAGAAAATGCTTCAGTCTTATCTCATAGACACACCAAAAGTGGAGTTTTTTGAGGCTTGCGAACCACGCGAAGCGGGAAAATGGCCTTCAATAGGAGCCAAAGGTTGTTTTGAAAGCCATTTAAATGTGCTAAAAAAAGCTGATGAAACTAACGCAGAAGCTGCCCTCATTTTAGAAGATGATGCGTTGTTCAATAATGATTGGAATACCGAATTTCCAAAACTCCTTTTGCGCATACAAAACGAGGATTTTATATTTGTTGGACATCAACTTCCTCCGCTTGAGGGTGAGCTAAGAATAATTCCCGGTGATGAATCCCTTAATACTCACTGTTATATAGTAAAGAATAGAGTGTTAGAGCCGCTAATTGCCTTTCTAGAAGAAGTTAAGGAGCGAGAAGAGGGACATCCCCTCGGGGGGCCTCAACATTACGACGGAGCCATTAAAACATTCTTCGATCAGAATGTGAATTTTCATGCGGGCCGCGCGTCCAAGAGTTTGTGCAGTCAGTATAGCAATACCAGCGATGTTACCCCAAGTTGGATGGATCGATTCCCTATCCGACTCTTCACTAATTTCTACAGAAAGTTTCTAAAGGGTTAATTCTAATTTACTGTCACGGCGTTCATTAGAGTTTCTACTCGAGATTCGTCAAAAAATGCTGACGCATTTTCCGACCCATACACTTGTCGGGGCTCCGCCCCCGCTCCCCAAGGCCATTTCTGACGTGCCCAAATCGCGTATATCGCCAAGGGCTCTCGCTCGAACGTGCCTACGCACGTCCATCGCTCACATACGCAATTTTGGCTACGCCATAAATGGCTCGGGGCGGAGCTGTCGCTCCGCATAAACCCGCCCTTGAAGGGCGGCCACATTGCGGCAGG
>JAGVJG010000012.1 GCA_020051235.1 Parachlamydiales bacterium
CATTTCGTCGAAAGGTTTTTGAGAGCTCAAATAGTGCTCTAGATTTCGTGCAATTCTGAAAGCCTCTTCGGAGGCTTGAATCGATTCGTCTGGTTTTAATGTTTCAAACCCTCCTTGCTCCTCAATTGAAATGAGAGAAAGATAAAGACTTATTTCTCCTACAATCGCCTTTCTTACTCCTTGAGACATAAATACAAAACAATTTCCTCCTTCTATGCAGGTTACACCTGATTCAAAAGAAAAGCCCCGTTCATAAGCTAAGACCTTCGCTTGAATGCGATTAATATCATCAAAACCTTGTCCCATGAAATGCAGATTAGAAACCCTTCCCGCATTTATATTAAAGTGGTTTGCCGTTTTAGGTAACATTGCAAGCAACCGCTCATTTAAAAATTGGTCTTGAATAGAACTTGGAATGAGGTGATTGCCCTCTAATAAATTTACGTATGAATCACGGTAAAATGGAAATTTCCCTAATCGAGGAACGGCCTCGACACCTTGAAGATCCTTTAAAGGAAAACAACAATCTAAATCCATAATGATCCTTCCCACTCTTGGAGAAGGAGCAACATATCTGGAAGAATCAAATTGTTTTTCTAGGTCCTGAAAACGAGGATCGACTTGTAAGGAATCATCTAAAATATGATAGACATAGCCATTAATCTTTGCGGCAACCATTGCCACATCTCTATGCGCTAAAAACGAGGAATATCTAAGAGCAAAAGGGTTATTGCGAATTGCTGCAATTACAACTTCTTCATCATTTTTGTATAATGGAAACTCTTTTAATCTTAAGCCTTCTTGAGAAACAATCGAAATGACTTGCGCACGAGTGCAAGATCCAATCATTACAGAACTTTAATAACCTCTCGAACGAGCGCTTTTCCTTCAGAATAAGTGGCTAATTGCTCGGCTTGAGTAACAGGTACCCACTTTGCTTGCTTCACTTCTTCCGTTTGAATCTTAAGAATGCCATCGACAACGGCTAAGTAATAAACCACCGTTTTATCAATAAATTCCCCCTTAAACCGGAATTTATATTTTTCAGTTAGGGGGTTATTTGAAATCAATGAGACGACTTTTAAACCTGTCTCTTCGAGCAATTCTCGAGAAGCCGAGTCTATATCACTTTCGTCTTTTTCCTTATGTCCTTTTGGAAAGCCCCAAAAACCTGAATGGTGCTGGATCAAAAGCAAATAAGGGATTTGATCGCGATATTGAATCGGAATGATTCCGTAGGAGGTTTCTGATCTCATCGATAGGGAGCAAATACGACGGTTGCATTATGTCCGCCAAAACCAAATGAATTGGATATCGCCACTTGGATATCTAAATCTTCAGCTTGGGTGGGTAGATGGAAATCAATTCCTTCCGAACGATTTTTTAAGTTAATGGTAGGATGAACTTTTTTTCTAATAATTGCCATTAGGGTTGCAATCGCTTCAAGCCCGCCTGCCGCACCTAGAGCATGCCCAATCATTGATTTGGTTGCATTCATCGAAATCTTTTCTCTATTTGAAAAGACTTTCTTTAACGCATTGATCTCCGCCATATCTCCAACTGGAGTTGATGTGGCATGTGCATTGATATAGTTGATTTGATCGGCCGTCACATTGGCATTCTTCAAAGCATTCTCAATGCAAAGTTTTACTCCCTCTCCATCAGGTCTCGGATCGGTGATATGATAAGCATCACAGGAGAGGCCGCCGCCTAAATATTCAGCTAAAATGGTTGCGCCCCGTGCTTTTGCATGTTCGAGTGTCTCTAAAACAATAACACCCGCTCCTTCACCCATCACAAACCCATCGCGACTTTCGTCCCAGGGTCTTGAAGCGCCTTGAGGATCATCGTTGCGAGTTGATAGAGCTTTACAAGCATTGAACCCGGCAATGCCCATAGGGATAACGGCGGCTTCACTGCCTCCGCAAATCATGAGGTCTGCATCGCCACGCTCTAAATGTTGAGCCGCAGCAATGATCGCATTATTTCCAGTCGCACAAGCGGTCGAGATAGAATAGTTCGGGCCCATAAAGCCGATATCCATTCCAAGAAGGCCGCCTGCCATGTTGGTCAAAATATAGGGGACAAAGAAAGGAGAAACTCTTTTAGGTCCTGAAGTGAGCCTTGTTTCAACGCCGTCTGAAAACTGCTCCATTCCACCCATTCCGGAACCGATCAAAATACCCGCTCTATGCTTATTAATCGAGTCGAGCGAAATCTTAGAACTTTCAAGGGCCTTTTTACCGGCAACAAGAGCATACGCAATGAATTTATCAATCCGACGGGCCTGCTTTTTATCAATATATTCACCCGGATCGAAATTTTTGATTTGAGCGGCAAATTTGGTTATGTAGTCATCTGTTGGAAAAGAATCAATAAGACTGACACCACTTTTACCCGCAAGCAGTGCATCATAAAAAGCATCAACGTCGTTTCCAAAGCACGAAACGACACCCATTCCGGTGACGACGATCCGTTTTTTGGTCATGGTTTCTCTCCTAGCTTAAATCTATTTTCAAACTAACCACTTTACCCTGACGCCAAATCTCTTCTAGCCCGTAATGTTCACGAACTTCGGTTTCGAGTAGATGGACTACAATATCGACATAGTCAATTACAATCCAATCCCCTCTTTTTAAACCTTCGACATGATTGGGTTTTATCCCTTTTTTTTCTAAAACATCCACTACAGCTTGTGCAATGGCAGAGACGTGCCTTTCAACGGTCCCTTCTGCAATCATAAAGAAATCAGCCATACTGCTGACCCCTCTCATATCGAGACAGAGGATATTCATCCCCTTCTTGTCAAAAATTGTTTGAGCAATCCAGTTTAATTCGTCGGGTAAGGGCATTAGTATAAGCCGTTTTTGAATATGTAGTCCAACACTTTATGGGGAACAAGATGCAGACAAGGTAAACCTTTTTTTAAACGTTCACGCACTAATGTAGACGAGATTTCTATTATAGGAATATTCGCTCCCTCTTTATTAAAACGCGATCCGATTAAAGGGGGGGCGAGCCTTTTAAGCTCCTCGGATTCTTTCCATTTGTCAAAACTTTCAAGTTGATCGTCTCCTAAAAGGAGACGTACCGGTTCGTTTAAAGCGCGAATGGTATCGATTGTATAAGAGGGGCCGTCCCTTTTGATTTCATCATCTATGACAACAAAGCCCTCAAGGTCTTCGACGGCTAGCTGACACATTTTCAGACGATGATGGGCGGCTACATGAGGCTCCTTTTTAAATGGGCTATTTCCAGCCGGGCATATCAAGATTTTTTTTAATCCTGCCGACTCTTTTAACGAGATCGCTAAATTTAAATGACCAAAATGGATGGGATCAAAACTACCCCCCAAAAAACCGGTACTCATGAGATAAATAAAATCTCGCGATATTTAGGCAGCGGCCATAATTTGTCGTCTACAACAAGTTCAAGCTTATCAACTGCCGCCCTCAGCTCAAACGCTTTTTCGAGCACCTTTTCAGCGTAGGCTTCCCCTTTCTTGCCGCTTTTATGCGCTTTTTCACGTTCTGCTTTCAAAGCATCCGCTTCATATAAAGCATCCCCAATCAGCTCAATTGTCAATGTAAGACGCTCATCTTGTGCTTTTAGCGCGCTTGACTTCACATTAGCCTCTTGAACTTGTTTGATGGCCTTTGCCTGCTCCGTTTGATATCTGATGGCAGCGGGATAAATGATGGTGTAGAACATATCGAGCATTACATTAACCTCAATATTGATTTGGCTAATGTAAATATCCATCAATATCTCATAACGAGATAAGAGCTCGTGCTCTCTTAAAACATCCTTAAACAAATCAAAGGTTGCCTTTGTTTTAAAAGCCTCATAGGCATAAACGGACTTTTGATGGTTTGCAATTCCCCTTTTAGCGGCTTCCTTTACCCACTCTTCGCTATAATTATCACCGATGAAACGGATAGGTTTTGAATTTAAAAGAGATTTTCTTACAACACTCAAAGTTGCTTCGGGCAGATCCTTAGTTTTTAGCTCTTTTTCAATATCGTCCACTATCTCGTTTAAACTTTCTGCCACAATGAGATTTAAAACGGTTGCTGCAAGAGCCGGCGAATTTGACGAACCCAGAGCACGAAACTCAAATTTATTTCCTGTGAAAGCAAAAGGAGATGTTCTGTTACGATCGGTATGGTCTTTCGTCAAATCCGGAAGATGAGAAAGGCCTAAGTCGTATTTATTTTTGGTGTTCTTATCGAGATGAAATCCCTTTTTCTCTATTTGCTCGAGTAGATTTTCTAATTCCTGCCCTAAATAAGCTGAAATAATCGCCGGAGGCGCTTCATGCCCTCCTAGCCTGAAATCATTTGAAGCGGTACCAATTGATGCTCTTAATAAAGTCGAGTGGCGATAAACCCCTTGTAAAATAGCAGTAAGCAACACCACAAAGGACAAGTTATTTCCGGGAGTATCAGAAGGATCTAAAAGATTGACACCCGTATCCGTTGATAAAGCCCAGTTCATGTGTTTGCCCGAACCGTTAATTCCTTGAAATGGCTTTTCGTGAAGAAGACAACTTAATCCATGCTTCGAAGCAATACGTCTCATTAATTCCATTAAGAGAATATTATGATCGACAGCTCTAGAAGATTTTTCGAAAACGGGCGCGACTTCATGTTGAGAAGGGGCTACTTCATTGTGACGTGTTTTTATTGGAATACCCAGTTTTATGGCTTCCTCTTCAAAATCACTCATAAAGGATAAAATGCGATCTTTTACCGATCCGAAATAATGATCTTGTAACTCCTGACCTTTTGGAGAAGGCGCACCATAAACTGTTCGACCTGTCAAAATAAGATCGGGCCTTAAATTTCTAAAAGAACGATCAATTACGAAATACTCTTGCTCAAGTCCAAGGGTCGAATAGACGTAACTAGCTTTAATATTTGCAAGTTTTAAAAGTCTTAAACAAGCCTTAGAAATTTGTTGATCGGAACGAAGGAGCGGAATTTTTGTATCTAATACATCGCCTGTCCATGAAAAAAATACGGAGGGAATACACAAAGTGACTCCATCCCCCGCTTTCCAAATAAATGGAAAAGAAGAAGGATCCCATCCGGTATAGCCTCTTGCTTCATAAGTAGAACGAAGTCCTCCAGATGGAAAAGAGGATGCGTCAGGCTCTCCTTGAACCAACTGCTTTCCTGAAAATTTTTCGATGATTTGATCGGTTCCACCCCAATCAATAAAGGCATCATGCTTTTCCGCTGTTGCGCCTGTTAAAGGTTGAAACCAGTGACTGTAGTGCGTGGCGCCGAGCGAGATTGCCCATTCTTGAAGGGCTGTTGCAATTTTATCGGCATATTCAACTTTGATTGGCTCGAGTCCTTCTCTTGCCTTCACAACATTCTCAAAAACTTCCTTTGGAAGTTTTTGCTTCATGACGCCTAAATTAAAAACATGCGATCCAAATCCTTCGGAAAAGGTTTGAAAAGTTACCTGAGAAGGTTTTGTTTTAGTTTGTTGAACGTTAGCTATAGCTTGAAACCGAGGATTCATCGATAATCTCCCAACCTAACCTTTGAGCCTTTTTTCTCAATTTAGCATGGGGATTAACAACGCATCTTCTTTGGACGATTTCAAGTACCGGCATATCAAGCCAATGATCCGTATAAAAAGTGGCCTGATCGAGTTCGATATTCAAATGTTTTAAATAATCTGCTTTTTTAGCCCCATCCATTACGGAAGAAATCTCGCAGATCATCTGATCTTTGTCAATTAAGTAACGTGTCGCACCCCACCGTTTGATACTTAACTTATCGGCAAGAGGGCCGATTAGAAAATCAGGCGATGAGGAAAGAAGGATTTTCTCACCGGGATCATTTTTTAAACGATTAAGGACCAGAGGATTAAATTTTAAAGAGTCGAGAAAACGATTGATATGGTCTCGATCAAACTTACGATTTTTGAAGAAAATAAAAAAGGAAGCTTTATGAACCGCTTCCATAGATATAAGTCCCCCCTTATGTAAAAAATAAGAGGAAACTAAAAGAGCCATTTTCCAAGGGGAAATATGGCCCTCTTTAAAGAGAAGTTTCCCATACTCCCAGCTAATGTTGCCTTTTAAAAGAGTATGATCAACATCAAATATGGCAGTCATTTACATTAGGTTTTAAGCGCTTTAAGCTTCGCCTCAATCTCTTTGATACCTTCATTGAGCTTATCTAGGCGTTCTTTTTCTTCCGCTATTTCCTGATTTAACGCCATTGCCTTTCCAAAGTCAAGATTTGATGTGCCCGCTTTTTTGCGAAGATCGTCAATTTTATCTTTGATCTCTTGGCGACGTGCTTTTCTCTGAGAATAAACTTCGTTTAAGCTACTGAGTGCTTCTCTTGCATCCGCAGGAAGATCAAGTAACTTGGCTTCTTCTTTTTCAGCTAAGATTTCTTTTAAGCGCTTAAGCTCTTTTTCAATCTCTTGCTTTTCCGTTCGAGTTAAGGAGTGCGGCATATCCGACTTAACAGAATCATACTTCGCTTTAAGTTCAGTGCTATCGATCGAGCTGCTTTCAGCTTCCAAAGCAAAAATTCTGTTTTTAAAGTTAAGAATTTTTTCTTTTCTTTCTTGTTCTTTTAACTCTTCTTGCTTCGCACGTTCGATTGCTTCTTTATTTGCTTCTTCATCAATGAGGCCACGAATTTTTCTAAGCTCTTCTTTCAAGAACTTAACTTCATCTCGACCGAGATCCGTATCTCTCATCTTTTGAATGAAAGAATCGATGTCAGTTTCGATAACATGAATATGCGCTTCTTTAGATTCAAACTTTGTTTGAATTGCTTTTAAGTCTTCAATTAAAACATCGCAATTTTGTTTGAAGATTTCTTTTTGCTCGGCTCTTTCTTTTTTATGCTCTTTTTCAATCTCTTTCAATTTATCCCAAGATTCGCTCAATTTTAAACGCGTATCTTTGAATGCATGAGTCGAAAGAGTTAAAAGTTTTGCAATTCCCTGAAGATTTTTAATTTCATCTTTTAAGAAGAAAGGAGATTCTTGAGTGCTTTGCATGAAGTAACGATCAATAAAGATCTTAACATCTTCTTCAAACAAGGAACTGACTTCATCAATTAATTCTTTTCTTCTTGGGAAAAGAATGTCGCCCAATTTTGAAAGCCTTTCAAAGAACTTATTTTTAATCTTGATTCGCATTTCCGTTTTGATCAGCTCTTTTCTTAGAGCATGAATACGGCTAGCGTAAGCATTTAAATAGTTGAGTTCTTTTTGAAGATCTTCGTAATAATTATTGTTCTTCTTTAAAGCATGAACAAAGGGAAGATAAAATGGCTCTGTGTGATTCAGGGCTTCGGGAAGATCCGCAATTTCATTTTCGAGAGCATTGATCGCAAGTTCAATTTGCTCAACGTTAAAAGCGCTTTCTTCATCTAGAATCTCTTTTAATCGTCTCGCCTCTTTTGAAAGCTCGCTGTATTTTGTCCATAG
The DNA here is from genome assembly GCA_020051235.1 of Parachlamydiales bacterium. Lineage (GTDB taxonomy): Bacteria > Chlamydiota > Chlamydiia > Chlamydiales > Parachlamydiaceae > CAZABG01. The sequence continues at coordinate 7,471 of JAGVJG010000012.1, forward strand.
TTGAGTACGAACCATTGGATTTTCCACTAGCTTAAACAGCTCGATGCATTTTTCACGTGCATCCCAAAACGGTTTAAATTGCGGAGTGGAAGAAGTCGATATTTTCGACTCCATAAATTCCATCAAAACCTTCAACTTATCTTCCGGCAGTTGAGCGGTCTCCATTTGGTTTTTGATTTCTTCTAATGGGGGGTGAGCTTCTTTGTGTTCTGTCATGCTGATTTCCATAGCCAATCAATTTGGGTCCAGATCCTTACTTCTTCGAAATTTGATAAAATTTCATTTTTCTTTGTAAGTGATATAAGAGTGTAACACCTTTGGAAATTTTAACTAAGTGAAAATACAGATTATTTTTATAAACCGATTTCAAAATCTTGCTTGATAATATCTAACACGACTTCTGGATCGTGAAGATCCAAATCCAGCCATTTGTAAGGAAGCTCTTTTCTAAACCAAGTCAACTGTCTTTTAGCATAATTTCGAGAAGATTGTTTAAACTGAGTCATGAAATGAGCGTAATCTTCTTTTGACTGTTTCGACTTTAGATAATCGAGCGACTGTCTATATCCGATGGCTTGAGCAGCTGATGGATTTTCTTCCAGGCCTTCACCCATTAAATATTTAACCTCATCTAGAAGTCCCTCATTAACCATTTTTTCACATCGTTTTTCAATTCGCTGATAAAGCTTGTCTTTAGGACGATGCAAAAACCAGCATCTGAAATCGTAGTTTTGAGTTCTTTTACGCTGTTTCCAAGACAGTTTTGAGACTTTTTTTCCGGTTAGCTGAATGATTTCAAGTGCCCGGATAATTTTTTGACGGTCATTTTTCGTTATGGTTCGAGCATATTCTTGATCTAATTGAGAGAGTCTTTCGTACAAAAGATGTGGTCCCTTCTCGTCCATCTCTTGTTCAAGCGCTTTTCTTAGCTCAGGCACTGAAGGAGGTCCGGATGGGGGGCCATAAAGAAGGGAATGCAGATAAAAGCCCGATCCTCCCACTACAATAGGTGTTTTTCCCCTTTCTAAGATTTTTAGAGCTGCGTGGCGGGCTTCATAGTAAAAATCGACCACATTAAAAATTTCATTTACTTTACGGATATCTATAAGGTGGTGGGCTACCTTATCCAAATCTTCCTTAGAAGGCTTGGCAGTTCCAATATTCATCCCTTTATAGATTTGCATAGAATCGGCAGTGATGATCTCACCATCGATTTGCGGGGCAAGTTCCATCGCAAGTTCCGATTTACCGGCAGCGGTAGGCCCAGCCAAAACAATGACTCTTTTACGATTCTTTTCTAATTTGATGGGAATATCTTTTTGGGCCTGGCTTGCAAGCCCTACGAAGATTCTTTCAATCTCATCTTTTTCAATCGAGATCCCCGTGGTCATCTACGACCTCAAAACTTTTTGAGGGCGTCCTCTTCTGAACGGGTGAGCTCTAGCACATGATCAAAACCCGACATCTTGAGAACATCCATTACGTTATGTGTTACATTGCAAAGAACAAGTTTCCCTGAAAGAGACTTGAGTTTCTTCGTTAAAGAAAGCAGCATTCTCATTCCAGCAGAAGAAATATAATCGACTTGGGCAAAATCGAGAAGGATTTTATAGTGACCTTCATTGATATAATCGAAGATTTTTTTCTCAGTGAGAGGGGTAGAGATAGCATCGAGCCTACCTTTAAGCCTTAAAATGAAGACATCCCCTGTCTTTTGCTCCTGAATTTCTATTAATCCTTCACTTAAGCCCATATTCGCTCCTAGTATTTATCCTCATAGGCACCCATTGTGCAAGCAGCTTCCGCTTTTTCAGTTTGGCCTTGAGGTCTTCTATCAAGAAACTGAACTCGTTCAGCTGCGACTCTCAATTTACATCTTTTTTCACCATCTTTGCCGATCCAAGTATCAAGCTGAAGACGTCCTTCTACCAATACCGATGATGAACAGTCGAGTTGTTGGACACAAGTTTCAGCTTGTTTACCCCATACAACTACATCAACAAAACAAACTTCTTGTTGCTTTTCACCATTCAAAGTTACAAATTCCCGATTCAAAGCGATCAAGAGATCTGTTACTGCAATCCCATTCGGTGTTTTTCTTAATTCAGGTTTACGAGTCAGTCGGCCTGCGATAATTACTTTATTTAATGATGCCATGATTTCTTTCCTGGTTTTCGATAGTGAATTTCTGTACAACCGTACCGTATCATATTTTAATTTTAGATTCTAGAGCCAACTTGTCAATTTTACCTAAGAAACAGCTCATTTTTTACCCCTTTACCGAAGTAGCTTCTTGAAGCCATTTTAGATAGCTCTCATTGCCCCCTTCGATCCTTCTCCATAGAATTTCAGGTACCTCGTAACGGGTATTCTTGATAATGGCCTCTTTTACCTTATCTAAATGACGCTCTTCGGTCTTAAATATCACTTTTGTCTCTTGAGAAGTCTCTAACTGGTTATTCCAAGTGTATATCGATTCGATCCAGGGAGTAATTTGAGCGCTGGCCACATACCCTTCCTGAACGAGATATCGACTTACTTTTCTTGCTTCATCAATGCTGCCGGCGGACCAGCTGATTTCAATAGCCATATTCACTCCAACTCTCTTACGATCAAATTATTAGGAATTCTTGCATCTACAACCCCATTAAAGCCTAAAAAATCCTTCAGATATTGAATATTTTCCAAATGTTCGGGTTTGAGCCTAAAAAAGGCTTTAGAAGCTTTTAAAATTATCTCTCTTTCACCGAGCGAATCCAGTTCCATGCGACTTAAATCGCATAGTTTCAAGCCCTTTAGCTGGGATAAAAACAATAAAGGAAGCGAAACATCTGTTTTCGTGCCCCAAGTAATAGTGCTTGCCAAAAGAAGCTCAGGTAATTTTTTCGGCGTATAAAAGGGATAATAAGGAAAAGCAATTCCCTCTTCATCAATGGCTGTATTGGATTCTGTCGCAGAAAGAAAAACCGGTTTTCTTAATTCATATTCAATTAACAAGGACGAAGGAGGAAGGCGTTTTACCCTTACCGATTTAAAAACGTGCGTTTGAGCAAGTCTCGCTTCAGCCACTTTTATCGGATAACGATATAAATTCATGGGCTTATCGATAGACAAGCCCATATATTCACTTAAAAGCGCACACGGCACTCGATAAGGACCTTCCGTTTTTGCAACACACGCCCTAATGATATAACTAGAGTCATTTTCTAATTTATTTTGGTAGTAAAGGGATCCAAAGTAAATCGCCCAAGGAATACCCGAAATTATGGCTATGCTGAGCAAAATCTTTTTTAGCACGTACGGTCCTTTTTCAATTTATTACCCAGTGCTTCTTCACATAATTTAGTGATTAACTCAGGTGTAGAAAGTCCTCCCGTGGCGCACATTTTGGGAAATAAACTATTTGGAGTGCAGCCGGGAATGGGATTTATTTCATTGAGTAAAAACTCTCCTTCCTTAGTCAAAAAGAGATCGACTCTTGCCATGCCGTCGGCTCGTATCGCTTGATATGCTTTTAACGCGATTTCTTTTCCTTTTTCTTTCTCTTCATTTGATAAAGGAGCAACCGCGATTGCTTCAATGGCATTTTCTCCATATTTCGCTTCGTAATCATATACAGATCCCTTTGCGCAGATCTCTCCGGGATTAAAAATTGTATAAGGCCCCGAGCCGATTATAGAAAATTCAATTTCTCTTCCTTCAATACCTGTTTCTACGATTATGTGTGAGTCGTAATGAAAAACTTCATCGATTATTTTTGGCAAATCATTTGGATTTGAAATTTTTCGAACACCCACTGTAGAGCCCAAATGAACCGGCTTTACAAATAGAGGGAACTTTAGCTCTGATTCAATTTTGTTAATCCATTTTTCAGGATTGTGTCTCCATTCATATTCTATAAAATCAACAAAAGGAACGAGTGGAACATTCTCATATGCACATAAACGCTTTGTTAAGGCTTTGTTCATTGCAATAGCCGAGCTTTCTACACTACATCCTACATAGGCAATTCCCGCGATTTCAAAAAAGCCTTGCGCGGTTCCATCTTCCCCGTAAGGGCCATGTAGGCAAGGAAAAACGCAATCAATAGAATGAAGTTTTTGAATGACATCATCAACAAGTTCATGCGTTTCGGTTTCATAAGATTTCTTATCTTCTAAAATAGCCAATGCTTCTTCACCAAAGATCCAGCCGCCTTGTTTTGATATTGCAAATAAGGTCACATCAAACAAATTCCTATCAACCGCGCGATAAAGGTTTCTTGCAGACATAAACGAAACTTCATGTTCGGTTGACCTACCGCCATAAATGAGACCTAGATGCAAATTTCGAATAGGTAAGGGCTCTAATTCCTTAGGCAAATGCGTGATGTCTCCTGCGCCCATTGAAAGGACTATGTCAAAAGGACGAATCAATTTTGAAACGCCTTCCGCTAATTGCGTTCGAGGAATGTAGATTGATTTTTTCAAACGTTCTTTCAATGTTTGTGTGCTATAGCCTTCTATCGGCTTTTCACTCGCTGCATAGAGATCCGTCAATACAACCACGTCGGCAGATAATGCATCGACAAACCCTTCGAAACACTCTTTTAAACGAGAATATCGGTGAGGCTGAAAAACAACGACCAGACGACGATGAGGATAGGCTTCTTTAAATGCATTTAAGGTAGCTTTAATTTCTTGGGGATGATGAGCATAATCATCGTAAAAGCGCACATTCTTCTTTTCAAAACGAAAATCTGCCCTGCGTCTAATGCCCTTAAAGCTCATAAATGCACAGCGGATCTCTTTTTCTGACACTCCCAATTGCAATGAAAGTGCAAATACGGCGGAGGCATTTAATACATTATGCTCACCAATTAATGGCAAAAAGATATCCGTATAGATTTTATCTTTAATTCTTAAGGTAAACGTCTGTTCAAGGCCGACTTGTTCACGATGTAACACTTGTATGTCATTGCTAGGTTTAAAACCATAATGAAGGCCCGGCAAATCCAATTTTTTTAATACGGGATCATCTCCGCAAGTTATCAAAAAATTGTAATCCGATACTTTATAGATAAGGGCCTTAAACGCTTCTAAAAGCTTATCAAACGAGCCATAATGATCCATATGATCATTGTCGATGTTAGTAACGATCAAGGCATATGGCTGGTATTTAACATGGGTTCCATCGCTCTCATCAGCTTCCGCTACGAAATAAGGGCCCGATCCCAGTTCGGCATTTGTTTCGCTATTTTTTAAAATGCCCCCGATCGCATAGCTGGGGGATTTATTCGCATCTTTTAACACATGCGCCAATAAAGAGCTGGTTGTGGTTTTTCCATGTGTGCCCGCAACAATACACCCTTTATGGTCTTGCATTAACTCATTCAAAAGATCGGAGCGATGGCAGGGATTTAAAGCTTTTTCAAGCTCAGGATTTCCTTTAGCAATGATTGAAGATACGACGACTCGACCACCGGCAGGAAGATTTTTAGAATCGTGGCCGATAAAAACTTCGGCACCGGCTTGTTTTAACTCTTTAATGATATCCGTTTCTTTAATATCACTTCCCGAAACGGGGATATTCTTGGCGAGTAGTAGTTTGGCAAGTCCGCTCATTCCGATGCCGCCAATGCCAATAAAATGGGTTTTTGTCTTCATATTTAAATGCTATTGAGCACAAGCTCTTTTAAGGTGTAGGGGGTGTTTTCAATTTTTAGGGCGTCAATTCGTTGTTTTCGAGTTTGATATATCTCATCTAAAATTTGAGATAAGGATTGGGGAGTTAAATCTTTTTCCGCTTTTACTTCACATAAACCCAGCGCTTTTAAACTTTCTGCATTAAACGTTTGATGATCTTCACTGGCTTGAGGAAATGGAATTAATAATCCAGGCACTTTAAATGCCTTTTCTTCTGCACAACTTACTGCACCGGCTCTTGTTAATGCGATATCAGCTGCTTTCCAAGCGTATTCCATCCTCGACTCAAACGTCTTAACCACTGCCTTAATGTTTTGCTTATTGTAAAGCGACGCATAGATCGACGTTTCTTCCGGGCTACCTGTTAAATGAATCACTTGAAAAGGCAGTGTTTTTAAAGCTTCAAACGCAAGATGGTTTAAATTTTTTGCTCCTTGAGAGCCTCCAAAAACTAAACATACGGGTTTATTGGGATCTAAACCGTAATACTTAATTGCTTTTTCTTTTGAAACACTTGTGGGATCAAAGCGAAGCGGCATCCCAACAAGATCCCCTTTTAAAAGGGTCTCTGGAAAGTTCACTCCGACTTTTTTTGCAAATGGGCTTAAATAACGAATGACTTTTCCCGGTTTTTTGTCTGCTGCATAAAGAACAATCGGAATTCTTTTAATGATAGCTGCCAAGATTACAGGAAATGAATAGTAGCTGCCAAAACCCACCACTACTTGAGGGTCAAATGAATTGATTAAGCGTAGGCTCTTTTTAACTCCACGATAAAGCGTCGTAACATCTTTTAAGGAAGAGGACGAAGGAATATCTTCAAAACGAAAATTTCGTGAAAAAAAACGATTTTCAGAAAGCTTATGTCCCGCAAAAAAAACTTCACACTTCTCATTTAATAATTGAGCTCCCAGAGCTTCAGCGGGAAAAAGATGACCGCCTGTTCCCCCTGTTGCAATTAAGATGCGCTTTGACATAATTTTTTATCCGCAATTTGATAGAGCAATGTTAAACCCGCCATGTTTGCCATAAGAGACGTTCCTCCTTGGCTAAATAGGGGCAAGTTAAGTCCGGTGGATGGCAAAAGCCCAGAAACAACTCCTAAATTCAAAAACGATTGAAAGGTTATTAAAAAAGCAATCACCCCACCAAAGGCCATAAATGCAGGATTGTCTGCGCTTGAAGCAATTTCAAATGCCGTATAGCCCAGCGCCATGTAAAGAGAAATAAGCGCAAGCACTCCTAAAAAGCCAAATTCTTCCGCCCAAATCGCAGCAATATAATCATTTTGTGCTTCAGGCAAATAGCTTAATTTTTGCAAGCTTTGAGCAGGTCCTTTCCCTAATAGTCCACCCGATCCTGCCGCAATTTTAGCTTGATAAGGTTGATGGCCTTTTCCTTTTAAATCACTTTCAGGATCAACATATACCTTTAGACGCTTTGTTACATAGGGGAGCTGGGAAGCAAAAATCACTCCCACAAAAAGAAACAGGGCAAGAGGGATTGCCCAATATTTAAAAGGGATGTCTAAAAGAAAAAAGGCGACACATAGGGCCGCTGCAATCACGAGTGCGGTTCCGTTATTAGGTTCGACAACAATTAAAACGATAGGAATGGCGCATTTACCGAGAAGTTTCAAAAAAGTTTTAAGCGAATTATCCTTCAAACTTAAGTAAGCATGAATGAAAAAGGCCGGCACGATAAATTTTACGAATTCAGACGGCTGAAACGAAAATCCGAATAGGTTGATCCAACGCTTAGAACCATTCACTTCCCTTCCAATTCCGGGAAGAAGAACGAGCACTAGCAAAACGCACGCGACATTAATAAGAATGGGGCTTTTTTCTAAGACCCATTCAAGCTTAAGCTTCATCAGCCCATAAGCGAGTGTTGCACCGACGCCTGCGAATAAAAGCTGTTTTATTAATTGACTATGCGTTTCTTCTTTTGCCCCTTCAATAAGTTCTGCTGAAGTTGTCGAAAAAATCATCGTCAACCCCAACAGAAAAATGGTAAGCGAAATCAGAACTAATCGGACTTGAGCACTTCTCATTTTACGCGAATTTTATCGCCCACTTTCAAGTTTTTCGCTTTATCTTCGCTCATGTTGTTAAGCTTTAAAATATCTTCAAAGTTAACTTTAAACTGTTTTGCAATCTTCCACGGATTATCTCCACTCTTAATGGTATAATAAACCGGCTCGGAACTTGCACTTGTCGTTTCTGTTTGAGCAGTGGACGCGAATTTCTTCTCTTTCTTCGTCACTGTATCTACAGGCACTTTTAATACTTGACCAATCTTTAAATTATCGGATGAAAGATTGTTTGCGTCCTTAATTGCTTTCACCGTCGTATTGTTCGACTTCGCAATCTTTTCAAGGACATCTCCTCTTTTAACCGTAACTTCTACAACATGGCTGCTTGTTGCTTTTTCAGATTTTGTAGATGCTGTCTGTGAAGGTGCTTGTTGTACAGGTGCAGGATTTAAAGTTGAATCAAGTGCAACCGGCTCAGATTGTTTTTCTTCAGGCAAAAACTCTTTCAAAGCTTGATCGATTTCATCATTTTCAGAAGGCCCTTCATCCCCTTTTGGATCTTCAATGGGTTGAGGACTGGCAGGCTGTTCAGGAACATCGCTTGCAGCCAATTCTTTGTGATCTTCAATGGTAGGAAGAGACTCGCTGCTTACATCCCTTGAAGCGGTAAAAAATAAAAGGCCGAGCAATCCCACATTGAGAAGCGCAGCAATAATAATAGTATCTCTTTTCGTCATACTTTTCCCTCTATAAGTCCTCTCACAAAGGCCTGAAACTGCCTTCCGCGATCGGCATAATCTTTAAACATGTCTAAACTCGAACATCCGGGTGACAGCAAAACAGTTTCACCTTTTTTTGCTGATTGAAATGCGTTTAAGGTCGCCTCTTTTAACGAAGATACGCATTCAACCGGAATATGTTCTTTCAAATCTTTTTCAATTTTAGGCGCGGCGGCGCCAATAGCAATAATTTTTTTTACTTTTCCCTTAAAAGGTTCAATCCAGCCTGAGTAAGGAAAACCTTTATCGACGCCTCCCGCAATTAACACCAAAGGTTCGTTTATAGCGGAAACGGCTCTCAAAGTGGCATCAATATTTGTGCCTTTACTATCGTCGTAAAACTTAACCCCTTCATATTCAGCAATATATTCAATTCGATGTGGGGGTTTTCGAAACGTCTTATAAGCTTCATTAAACTCTTCTTCCGTAATTCCATACGGTTTAACAAGTTCAAAGGCAGCATAGGCATTTTCTAAATCATGCGTCTTAAGAGAAGGTACGACGATCGTATTTTTAAAATGATGTAAATTGCCAAATGCATCAATCGATCTTTTATCAACTACTAAAAGCCCGTCATTTTTAATATTTCTCTGAATCAGAAATTTTGCTTCAGCATAACGATCCATCGAGTGGTAGCGATCAAGGTGATCAGGGGTAATATTTAAAATGGCCGCCTGGTTTAGGGGCTTTGAGATCAAGGTCTCTAATTGATAAGAACTTAATTCACATACAATCACTATATTTTGATCAATCTCCGTGGTTAAGGGAGTGCCTACGTTCCCCAATGCAATCGCTTTTATTCCGCAGCTATTTAGAACATGTGTGACCAGAAGTGTTACCGTAGTTTTACCGTTCGTTCCCGTGATCCCTATCATAGGTTGACTTAGGTAACGGCAAGCAAGCTCAATTTCGCCAATAAGTTCGATATTTGCATCGGTAATTTTTTTTACGAGGGGATGATCTAAGGGAACACCAGGAGATAAGACGGCAAGATCATAATCCGTTTTTACGTCATCGACATTGGAGTAAAAGACAAAAGCGCCTTTTTTTTCAGGATCCTTATCATAGGTTTCAACTTCGTATCCTTTGTTGCAAAGGAATTTTGCTGCTGATTTTCCACTAACACCAAATCCAATGACAAGCGCCTTTGCCATAAAAACCTACTGAAATTTAAGAGATCCAAGTCCAACGAGTGCAAGTATTAAAGCAACTATCCAGAATCGTAGCACGACTTTTGTTTCAGGCCACCCTTTATATTCAAAATGATGGTGTAAAGGAGCGCAAAGGAAGATCCGTTTTTTATTTCGATATCGATAAGACAAAACTTGTAAAATGACCGAAGTTGCTTCCGCAACAAAGATACCTCCAATCAATCCGAGCAATATTTCCCTTTTTAAAAGAACAGCGGAAACTCCTATCACTCCCCCTAGTGTCAAAGAACCGATGTCCCCCATAAACACTTGAGCGGGAAAACCGTTATACCATAAAAACCCGAGACAAGCTCCCGCAACGGCGGATAAATAAACGGCAATTTCTGAGCTGCCTTCGATATATAAAATGTTCAAGTAGTTAGCTAAATCGATGTTATTGGCGACAAACGCAAATAACGCTAAACACATGGCAACCATTGTGATACAACCGGCTGCTAGTCCGTCTAGCCCATCCGTTAAGTTAACGGCATTAGAAGAGCCTACGATCACAAAAACAATTAAGAGGAAAATGACAATCAGGCCAATTCCACTTGCAATGAAGAGCGGCTCTTTTACAAAAGGAAAATAAAGCCTGCCCATAAAGTCAGTCAAGCTAACAGGAACCATCACATGAAGAGGCTCTCCTCTAATCGCGATAGATCGTTTAATCTCGGGAGGCTCAAACCAATTTCCAAAATGAAGGCCATCTGCCAGGTTCGGAACTAAAAAATACGCCGCAATTAAAGCTGCGATAATTCCTTGAATCAACAATTTCTTTCGTCCGGCAAGCCCTTTGGTATTCTTGTACTTTAATTTCAGGTAATCGTCCCTTCCTCCAAGAAATGCAAGCCCCAGAGTCGTGATCAGGAGCATTAAAGTAAAAATCGAGTGCCAGTTACACCATAAGATAAGACTAACCAACATGGAAAAAATAATTAAAATTCCCCCCATAGTAGGCGTGTCTTGTTTCTTATGATGGAGCTCTCCAAGCAAGGGGCACTCTTCTTTGCGTATGGTCTGCCCGATTTTGAGTTCATATAGCTTTCGAATAAACCATGGGCCTAAAAGAATGGAAATTAAAAGACTGGTCAAAGCAGCCATTATCATTCTCGTAGAAGTATATAGAAAAACTTGGGGTACTTTTAATCCAAAGCTTGCTTTCAACCAATCTATTAAAAAAAATATCATTTCAAAACTCTTCGCAAATCTTCCACAAGTTAAGGCTATTTGCCCCTTTTACTAAAACAACGTCACCCTCTTCCGCTTTCAAACGAATTAAATCAAGCGCTTCGACATAAGATTTAACTATGGGAGGCTTTAAACGATGTTTTTCCCATAAATCTTGAATTGGTTTTGTCCCCTCGCCGACTAAAATAATATCGTCGAGGGTTTCAAGGGTTTTTTCACCTACTTTCGTATGAGCGGCTTCTGAATAGGGGCCGAGTTCACGCATTTCACCGAGCACAGCCAACTTTCTTTTTCCCTCTGGCATATTTTCAAGGGCACCGATGATAGAAATTTCAGCCGCATTATAAGAGTCATTCAAAAAGAAAATGCCGTTCTTTTCAATCAGCTGAAACCGTTTGCCCACATTTGTAAAATGGGTAATGATATCTTCTCTTTTACCCCCACAAAGCTCGAAAACCTTACAGGCTGCAACAAAATTTTCGTAATGATGTTTTGGAAGATTGGGAGTAGGATAATCCTCGTTCTTATTGAAATAAATCTTCTTACAAGTGCCTCTCTCACTAATGCCCTTAAATATTTTGGCCTCTTCGTTGATTACGGCAGCGTGTATATTCGGATGGACTAAAATTTCTCCTTTAGCGTCAGCGATCCCTTCTAATCCATTAAAATTCTGAACGTGCACTAATGCGATTTTTGTAATGACAGATATATATGGAGGCGCAATTTCTGCAAGTTGAATGATATTGCCCGGATGGGTCATTCCCATTTCTAACACCAAAAAATCTTCATCCCCGTTTACATCATTTAAAAGGCTCATGGGAAAGCCAATTTGAGAATTTTGGTTTCCGCTTGTTTTACCGACTTTAAATTTAGTTTGAAGCATCTGTGAGATCATTTCTTTTGTCGTCGTCTTCCCCACAGACCCTGTGACCGCGATTACTTTTGCCTTTCTTCGTTTTTGAACTTCTTTAGCCAAGTTTTGAAGCAAAAATAATGCATCTTGTTCAATGATTTTTTTGGCTCCTTTTTCAATGGCTTGATTAATAAAAAGAGCTCCATCGGTTTTAGCGCCTTTGAGAGCAAAAAACCAATCGCCTTCTCCAACCAAACGACTGTCCACAGATATCCTAGGACGCGTTTCAAGATATTCTTCTAAAAGTGATGTTAATGTCATATTTTGTGTGCTAGCTTATCCCCTCTATTTTTTTTGAACAAGAATAACAAAGAGACTTGACTTAATGAGTTTAATTGCGTTAACGTCTTAGCTTCCTGGAGGCATGGCCAAGTGGTAAGGCAGAAGCCTGCAAAGCTTCTATCCCCAGTTCGAATCTGGGTGCCTCCTTACTCTACAATTCCCATTAAATTTTAATTTGTTCGTAAAACTGGAAGTGAAAACTTCTAATTTTAAATATTACAAACGTAATATTTTTCGTTGCCTTATTTATTACAAATGTAATAGCATTACTAACCGAACCTTACAAAAGGAGTTATAAAATGAAAAAACAACAAAAGAAAACAAAACAATTAAAAGGATCTGCTTTATCAATTAAAAATATTTTAATTGAAGATTCATCAAAAAGAATCGTAAAGCAACAACACGGCCCAAGACCTTACTGCTGCTAATATGGTAACCGGTTTAGGCATTGCCCTTCGTCCGCAAATTGCGGACGATTTGCTAAATAATAAAAACAATCTCTTAAAGTTTATCGAGTTAAATCCCGAACACCACCTGAACATGGGAGGTTATACTCGAAACCTTTTAACACGATTAGCAGAGAAATATCCTATTTTGGGTCATGGCCTTTCACTTTCGCTCGGAAGTCCCGACCCCCTTGACATAGCCTTCTTAAAACAACTTAAAAAGTTTATCCATGAGACGGGTATGGTTTTATTTTCTGAGCATCTTAGTTTTTCTAAATGTGATAATGCGCATTTAGATGGACTATTTCCTATTCCTTTTAGACACGAAGCCATAAATCACGTCATTGAAAGAATCAAGCAAACACAAGATATCCTTGGGATGCAAATTGCCATCGAAAACATTAGTTATTATACAACGCTTGAACCTGAAATGTCCGAAGCGGAATTCATCTCTGAAATTATACAACGGTCGGATTGTAAATTACTTTTAGATGTAAGTAACGTTTTTGTTAATGGCTCAAATCACAACTACGAACCCAAAACCTTCATAAAACAGCTGCCTATAGATAAGATTGCGTATATTCACCTTGGCGGTTTTAGCAGTAACGAAAATGAGCTAATCGACTCACATGATCAACCCCTCGACAAAAAGGTTATCGATCTTTTTGATTGGATAGTATCACAGATAAAACCTGTCCCCATCACCCTTGAAAGAGATTCAAATTATCCTGACACCTTATCAGAGCTATTGGACGAAATTTCACCCCTGCAATCTATTTTAGACAAGCATTGGAAAAAATGAATTGCGCAGAGTTACAAAGGACACTTTTTAACAAAATGAAGCGCGATGTGCATCTATTAAAAAAAGTCAGTGAAATTTTAACAGGGACATTCAACTTAACTCACCAATATTTAGGTCGGGCAAAGTGGGATGAATTAATATTTGATTTTATTAGGAACGATAAATACTCGGGTCATTCCATTTTTGATATTCATCTATCTTTTTATCGATATCTAAGCAGAAAAAGGGACAATTTGCTAAAGGATCTGATCTTATTTGAATATTCAATCATAGAACTATTTTATTTAAACGATTTGCCCAAACCCTCTTTAGAACCTCATTTCATCGCCCTAATCCCAGAACATCGCCTTCTCACTTTCACCTATCCGATTTATAAATTTAAAACGGATGAACTATTTCAGCAAAAAGGGACCTACCATCTTTATTTATTTCGCAATCCATCAACTTTCACTATTGAGATGGTGGAAGTTTCATCAAGATATTTTAACTTTTTAAAAAAAATCTCAAAGAGTCCAGTTATTCACAAGGGTCGATCCGCTTTTCTAAACAATCTTTATCAACAAGGAGGTCTCTTGAAATGGACCTGATTATTGATGCTAGCGGACAAAACTTTTGTATCCCTTATGAAATCAGATCCATCAAATCAAAAGCAGACGTCATAAAAGCTATTCAGGACGCTAGCAGAATCAATAAAAAAATAATCATGCATGGGACAAAACATTCTCAAGCCGGCCAGATCTGTTGGGAAGACGCCATCGCACTAGACATGACAGGTTACAATAAAGTTGTAAATTTGAACGTCGACTCTAAACAAATTACGGTTGAAAGCGGAATTATGTGGAGAGACATCTTACATGCAATCGATCCTCATCATCTTAGCCTCCAAATCATGCAGTTTGTAAGCACGTTTTCAGTCGGAGGTTCTTTGAGTGCAAATATTTTTAGCAGAGATCCAAGAAAAGGAAGACTTATTGAATTAATCGAAAGCTTCAGCCTTGCCACAGCTGATCAAAAGATTTTACGTTGCTCAAGAAACGAAAATTCAGAACTGTTTTATTTGGCTGTTGAAGGACATGGTCTCTTTGGAGTTATTTTGGAAGTGACTATTAAACTGATTGAAAATACCGGTCTTATTGAAAAAACATGCCATTACACCATCGATCAATTCATAAATAGATCCACAAGTGAAATAGCCTATCAACATGCCGAACTAATCGATCACCATATCCTCTCTTTTGATTATCATGAGACAAATTCAGGATCTTCATTCACTCGAAATGAGCTATTAAGCTTGGAACGCGAAAAAGAATTAACGTTTTGGAACCGCAAACAATCCGATGTTTTAATTGGATTTTTTATTCCTGCTATGAACTTTCAACGGTTTCATCAAGAGATAATCAAAGTTATCAGTAAATCCTCTTTACCTATTTTTAAATGTGGTGTGAACTATATAAAAAATCATAAACAAAGCTATTTATCTATTTCAGAAGGGCCTTGGATTAAATTTTCTCTATTCTACCGGCTCAATGCGAAAAGAAAGCCGGCTTCTGATGTTTTGAAGAAGACCTGCTCAACCCTTGCCATTCAAACCAAAGGTGCTCCCTATTTAACTTTTGATTTTATAACTAGCTCGAATCAAATGGATCAGTTTTTCCCTAATTGGAGAAATTTTTTGAATCAAAAACGACTCTATGATCCTAAAGAAATGTTTTACAATCAATTTTATCAAAGGCTTTGTGATTTAATAACTTGCTCTAAAAACTACAAGCGTAATACTATTCTTACATGAAACGAGCTTTTGGTGATCTAGAACATACTATTCTCTCCCTTTTACAAGGGGGCGAGAGAAAAACAGTTAAAGAAATTCATGCAGAGCTGGGGGGTAACGATAAGTATATCACCATCATGACAGTAATGAATCGCTTGGTAGAAAAAAAACGTTTAGTTCGTGAAAAAAACGGTCTCCAATATATTTACTGGCTTTCCTCCGAAAATGAAATCCCTTCTTTAATTCAACAATTTAAAAATAAGTTTTTTGGTTTACGTACCCCTAAATTAGTTAGTCACCTCATTGAATCTACAAGCGATTTCACCGAAGATGAAATAGAAGAATTAGAGAAAATTATTAAGAAAGCAAAGTTAAAAAATAAAAATAAATGACGCTATCTTTAAACATCATTCAATTTATTTTAAGCACTTTTATATTATTTTTAATCCTCTCTTACTCAATTGAAATTTGCTTTAGAGTATTTAATGTTAAAAACCCTCGAGCCCGTGTAATCTTTCGTCTTTTGCCTCTGATTAAATTAACTCTTACTCTTTTCTTTTTTGGCAAATTAGAGAAATTAACTTATATCGATATTAATATCTTTAATTGCAAAAACCCAATAAAGCCTCTAATCTTAAACTTCTTTTCTATATCAAACTCAAGTTTGATGATGATTCTTTACGCCATTCTTACTGCATTCTTTTTAATTTCATTGATAAAGATAACTATCACAACCCTTCAACTATATCGATTTTTTAGCTTTATCATCGATATTCAACAAAATGCGGCTCCCTGCTTAAGAAAAATTTACAACCAAGCTCTTTTGAAAAAGATAGGGACAATGAAGATAAGGCTATTGACATCACAGAGACTTAACTCTCCTATCGCTTGCGGACTTAATACCATTGTTATCCCACAAGACCTTCTTAACGATTTTTCGCAGCAAGAATTTGAAGCGGTTATCGCTCATGAAATTGAACACCTCATTCATAAAGACCCTCTTTTAAAATCCTTACTTATCGTGATTCAGTCTTTATTTTGGTGGATCCCTTTAAATCGATGGATTGAAAAGTTAGAAATCGATCAAGAGCTTGCTTGCGATAGCACTATATACAAATATGGTTGCGATAACAGCGACCTTGCGAATGCCATCGTATCAACTTTAAAATGGAAACATAACTTCAATTATGACATGATTGCCAGCAATCTTGCTAGCCACAAACAATCTGTTAAGGTTCGAATACAAGAACTATTAACACCCAGTTGGAATAATAATTCATTTTCAACGATGGGGATTTTTGCGATTGTTCTTCTAGTAATATTGGTGGGCTTCCAAATTTGCTAAAATTGAAATAGAGATGCTGTATTTAATCGCGACTCCGATTGGCAACTTGAAAGATATAACGCATCGCGCTATCGAATCATTAATGCTATCCGATAAAATTTACTGTGAAGACACCCGTACAAGTCTCGTATTACTAAATCATTACGAAATAAAAAAACCCTTAGAATCCTTTCACAAATTCAACGAAGCCAAGACGTTAGATCAAATACTTAAAGAGCTCGAAGCGGGCAAAACCCTATCCGTTATCTCGGATGCGGGAACCCCGGGACTTGCTGATCCCGGTGAAAGACTTATTCAAGAATTAATCAAAAAAAATTATCCATTTACTTTGATTCCCGGTGCATCTGCCCCCTTAATGGGTTTGATCTTGTCCGGATTTGAAACCATTCCTTATCAATTTTTAGGTTTCCCACCTAAAGAGAAGCTATCCGCTTTCATTGAAAAAATATTAATTTATCCTCACACGACGGTTTTGTTGGAAACTCCCCATCATGTTAATAAACTTCTCGAGGCTATCTGCAAAATCGATCCTGATAGAGAGATGGCAATCGCTCGAGAACTTACAAAGAAATTTGAAGAAGTCGTTAGAGGAAAAGCTGCAGATCTCAAAGAGGGAAATTATAGAGGGGAAATAGTTCTTATAATAAAAGGCTCACCTACTCAGATTGATAAAAATAAATTATTAGAAGAAATTAATTATTTAATTAGCAAAGGTCTTTCTAAAAAAGACGCTATAGAATTTGTGACACGAAACACTAACGCAAAGAAAAGAGACCTGTATCAACACTTAATTTAAGTGTTTACAAAAACCGAAAACTTACTTATGACAATGACATTGAAATTAATTAGTGGAAAAGGAGTCCTCCGATGAAATTAAATCGGTACATTGTAGCGTTGGGCGGAATGCTCAGCCTCCTTGCTCCTCAAGCTGAAGCGGTCATCATGAGCGTGAAAAGCTTAGGTATGGGTGGTGTGGGTATCTCCTACGCAAAGGACGCACTGGCCGCTGGGTTTAACCCTGCAACGGCAGCTGACGTCGAAAATAGAGCTGATCTTGGTATTACATATGCCAATTTCAAAGGTAAAACAGAGTTCCAGAACAATAGAACCAACGTAGGATTTGGACCTTTAAATCCTCTCGTTAACGGTTCAAGAAATCCTTACCACAAGAGTTGGTGGATTGTAGCTCCTGACTTCGGGATTAACTACAATCTCGGCGGTTGCGGATGCGAAAGTAACTGGTATATCGGTCTCGTATCGTATAACAGAAACTACAGCAAAGTAACCTATAAAGATCCTCTTGTGTTGATAGGTACTACACCTGGTGGTTTAGAGTACATAAACCAAACGGTTTCCCCTTATGTTGCCTATAAATGGAATTGCATGAACTTCGGTATCTCCCTTAACTGGCAGATTGCTAGAATTAAAGTGAATGGATTCCAAAACTTTGATGAAGCTCCTCAGCCATTTGAACCTGGTAGCGTAGCTCCAGGCGCAGTGACTAACCGTGGGTATAACTACTCTAACGGTCTCGGAGTAACATTAGGTTGGCAATGGCACATCACGGATGATATTGCTGTTGGTTTAACTTACCAACCAAGAACAAAAATGTCGCGATTCAATAAGTATCGTGGCTTTATTGCTCAACATGGTCGCTTTAACATTCCACAAAAAGTCGGTTTCGGTATTTCGTGGAGATTTACACCATGCGCAACTGTTGCATTTGATATTGAACATATCCAATGGAGCAAAATCCCTGCTGTAGCAAACCCAGTAATTGGAAACCAAACACGTACTCTTCCTAGCCCACCATTCCCACCAAATACTGTTATTCCATTCCCTAATTCATTAGGGGGCAATAACGGTCCTGGTTTCGGATGGAAAAGCCAGACTTACTACCGTGTTGGTGTTGAGTGGGTATTTAATGATTGCTGGACATTCCGTGCCGGTTTTAGACACGTGAATATGCCAATTAGAAGAAGCCAAACAGCTTTGAACGCATTAACTTTAGAAACTTTGGAAGATATTGTTTTGGGTGGAGCTACTTACAAGTGGGACTGCTCAAATGAAATCTCCGGCTTCTTTGGTTGGGGCTTCAACAAGAGAATTAAAGGCTCTGAAGATTCGATCCCTCAACTTTTAGGTGGTGGACAAGTCAACTTCGAACAAAGAGTTTGGGTTGTTGGTCTTTCCTGGGGTCGCATGTTCTAATAAGATCCTAGATCTTTAACTATTAGCGGAAAAGGCTCGCCTTTTCCGCTTTTTTTTTATCAGTTCTCCTTGCCTTTCATCAGTTTTATGGACTAGAATAGCGGTTCATTTCAGGAGTTAACATGTCGACTACGCCTAAAGAAATTATTTTTGATGAAGAAGCCCGTCTAAAGCTTCTAAAAGGAATTAAAAAACTCGCCGATCTCGTCAGTTTTACTCTCGGTCCGAAAGGAAGAAACGTAGGCCTTGAAAAAAGCTGGGGCGCCCCCACTGTCACCAATGACGGAAATAGTATTGTCAAAGAAGTGACACTAGAAGACGTTTATGAAAATATGGGCGTCCAAATGGCCAAAGAAGTGGCCCAAAAGTTAAAAGAAAAGTGTGGGGATGGAACTACCACTGCCACCCTATTAACGGCCGCTCTCGTTGAAAATGGAATTAAATTTATTTCAGCCGGCGTTAGCCCCATTGATATTAAAAGAGGGATGGATAAAGCGGTTGAAGTTGTAACGCAATACATTGAAAAAGAAGCGATTCCAGTTAAAGGCGACGCTGAAATTAGAAACATTGCAGCGGTTTCTGCATCTGGCAATAAAGAAATCGGCGATCTTATCGGTGAAGCGATGTCAAAAGTCGGTAAAAACGGCGTTATCACCATCGAAGAATCAAAAGGTACAGAAACCACCATTGAACTCGTTGAAGGGATGCAATTTGATAGAGGTTACTTAAGCCCCTATTTCTGCACCAATCCAGAAAAAATGATTGTGGAAATGGAAAACGCTTCAATCTTGCTCTCTGACAAGAAAATCAACAACATTCATGAACTTCTTCCTATTCTTCAAACCGTTGCCTCTACGGGTCAAAACCTCGTGATCATCGCGGAAGACATTGAAGGAGACGCTCTCTCTACTCTCGTCGTTAACCGTCTCCGTGGCTCTTTAAAAGTGGCAGCAGTAAAAGCCCCTGGCTTTGGCGATCGCAGAAAAGCGATGCTTCAAGATATCGCCGTTTTAACGGGTGCAACTGTTGTTTCAGAAGAAACCGGTCAAGCCCTTAAAGACATTTCCCCTGAATCCCTCGGTGTGGCAGAAAAAATCACTATCTCGAAAGAAAACACTACGATTGTAGGTGGAAAAAATCGCGATAAAGAAATCAAAGCGCGTATCAAACAAATTGACGCTGAAATTACACACTCAGCTTCTACCTACGACACCGAAAAGCTCGAAGAGAGAAAAGCGAAACTCGCGGGCGGTGTGGCGGTCATTAAAGTTGGCGCTCATTCTGAGCCTGAAGCAAAACAAAAGAAACAGATGTTTGAAGACTCTTTATCTTCAACAAAAGCGGCTGTTGAATCAGGTATCGTTCCCGGTGGCGGAAAAGCTCTAATTAATGCAGCCAAAGCACTGGAATCCCTAAAGCTAGAAGGCGATGAAGCGATCGGCGTTAAAATCGTCGCTCAAGCTTGCGAAGTCCCTCTGCGTCAAATCGCATTCAATACCGGTGTGGATGGTAACGTAATCGTTCGTGAAGTTCAAAAAGCAGATAAAAATGTTGGCTTCAACGCACTCACCTCACAAATCGAAGACCTCGTGAAAGCGGGTGTCGTCGACGCAGCCAAAGTCGAAAAATTCGCCCTCACTTACGCCGCTTCCGTCGCCGGCATTGTCCTTATCTCCGAAGCGCTCATCGCAGACGCTCCCGAAGACAAAGAAGAATAAGCTACAAAACAGGATCACGTTATGCGTTGCATAACGTGATACAAGATCCGCCTATCGGCGGGCAAGATCAGCCCTATCGGGCTGGCAGGATAAAATCACCTACATATTGTTCTCTTTGCGTCTTTGCGTCTTTGCGTTTAAATAAAAATCACAAAGACTTTGAAGAGTTTGAAACATCACAAAGAAAATGAAACGCAAAGACGCAAAGGCGCAAAGAGTTTGGTGTATTCATTAGAACTTAATTCTTATGAACACAATGGTCTCTTTAAAGTCTTTGTGCCTTTGTGTTTAATCCTGCCGGCCGTAGGCCGATCTTGCCCCGTCGATAGGCTGGATCCTGTATTATTTTAATGCGAAGCTTAAAATAATCCTGTTTTGTAGTTATTTCCGATATGCCTCTAGGTTAAACTGAGGATTTGCGACGCTTGTTTCTGCACGCAAAAAGAGTTCGTGGAGGGTAGGAAGCGTTTCCTTAATGAGAAGTTCCATGTCAGCTTTAGAAAGAATGGGCGCGTTTTTAAATTCTACTTTCTCCACTTTTGGAAAATCTTTTCTTATTAAATCTGCATAGATAATTGATTTATTTATTTTGATGTCTCTTTCTTTAAGAGCACGTTCTAGCTTCTTTAACTCAGGTTCAAGAGTTTTATCTCCCTGAGCTATTTTCGCTTTAATTTCAGCGATTTGATCACGAATTTGATCTGATTCTTTCTTAATTATTTCGATGTTCTTTTTAATATCTTCTAACTCGGCAATCAAACGATCTTTGAAAGCTTTATAATTACTCCAGTCACCCATAGCGAGAAATTCGAACTCTTCCTTATGAGCATTTTGAGTTAAAATTCTTATCTTAACAAAATGATCAACCGCTTTTGCTAATCGATCGGCAAATGGGGAATCGAAAACACCTTTATCCCGGAGAGCTTGAATACGGTCGAAGGTATTTTTATTTGTAATGCCCATGTACTCGGAAAGTTTTGCGACAATGACTTGAGGGAAGCGATATAATTCGTATTTTACATTCACAACTTCAGGTAATTTATTTGTTAGAACGGGAGCAGGTGTAACTTCTTGTTCTTTCCAAAAATCAATCTGCTTTTTAATGTTATTGACCGCTTGGACTTGGGGATTTTTTGCTACACTTGCTTCTTTCAAAGCGATATATCGTTCATACAACTGCACATTACCTAAAATAGGACGGCTATCACCCATTACATGTTGAAGACCCTCGAGATCATCTTTTACTCTTTGATTAACCATTTGTTCTAGAGCCTGAGCACTCAGAAGTGTGGGTTCATCCCTAGAAAAATCAACCGTTGAATAGACCGACCCTGCTCGAGGACCGTAATTCAAATCCGCTTCGATCTCATGCTCTAAATTGGTTTTTTCAAGAATGAGCTCTTTTAATAACTCTTTGTTGCTACCCGCTTTTGAAATATTATTCTCAAGTTCTTTAAAACGTTCTTTTTTTGCTTTTAGTTGCTGTGCCTTTTCAGACGAACTTTCGGCTAATATTTTATCGAGAATACGATCACGATCTAATTTTAATGCACTCGATTCTGGATTTCTTTCCAATTGACGCATCACTTTGTAATATTGATTCTTTTTACTTTCGAACTTACAAGTTTTTTTGAGTTGATCAAGTTCGCTAGTTATACGTGAAACATCATTTCTATTTTCAGCTCTCGCTGAAGCAAGCTCTCCTTCTTTATCTTTAATAGAGTCACTAATACTTAAAATAAACTCATCATCGGGTCGACTCGATTTTCTAAATTCATATCGCAAATATTCAGGATTTAAATTTCCTTCACAAAAGCGAAGACCTGGCTTTCCTAGTTTATCGTGCTCACCTAACCGGTAAAATTCGTCAGCGACGTATTGATTAAGAGCCGTAAAATAGTCGAGGGTCTCTTTTGTTTTCGTTTCCAAAATCATCAAACTATCAAAATCGGGATAGGGTCCGGGCTCTTGTCGTGCAAGTGATCCTAAAACTACTAAACAGTATTGACAGGGTGGCGGTCCTAACTTTTCAAAACCTTGTTTATAAATCGCCCCAACAAAATCAGAAATATCGTCGCTAAGTTGACGAGAAATTTGTTTTGAAGAAAGACCTGCCTTAATTCCCTTCATAGCTCTTGAACGTATATCCGATATGCGAGCGCGATTGATCGTTTCATACGACCTTGATTTGCCTAAGGAATCAATTTTGATTTGTATTTCATTTTTAAGTGAATTGACTTTGTCGCTTCGCGGAAGGGTTCTTAATTGAGATATACTCTTTAACCAATCAACCGGGTTGTCTGATTTCGCTAAGTGCTGGCACCAGTGAAAGGTGGCAAGTTGCCCAACCTTAGAAAGGGTAGGATTGGTTGTATTTAGCGATTTGACAGTTGCTTTAAGAGACAACCATTCATTCGCTTCCCCGATGAAAGTAACCGTTGAAGCCATTAACTCTGTAAGAGGGTTGATGGAATTAGGATTTTGTGGGGAGCAGTTCTTTACAAGTCTGTTAAGTTCAGAAACATGCATGTAGTTAATTATAATAATTTAATTAAAATTAAGGATAGCTTTTGCGTGTAACTTAATTAAATATTAACAGATCAAAAACCACAGAGGCGCAGAGTACACAGAGATATAATGAGGACAGTGAGTGAAAGCATAAATTCTCACCGCTCTCATAAAATCTCAGTGGTCTCAGTGTGCTCAGTGGTAAAAAAAAGGTGGAGACCAAAGTTTAGCGGGAATCGGGCACGGGCACGCACGCGGGCACGGGCACGTTTAAGGACGCGCTTTTCAGCGCGTCCTTGTGTGATTATTTTGTAGACCAGTTATTGATATCGATCAGGCCTGCGTTTTGCAGCATGATGAGCGCAATCGCAACAGGAGCTACATAACGGATAAAGAAAAACCAGTACTTCCAAAGAGATTTCCAGGCTGTACCTGCTTGAAATTCTTCTTTTGAAATCTCTTTATCTAAGACCCAACCGGTGTAGAGCGCGATTAAAAATCCGCCTACAGGTAGAAGCCAGTTAGATACAAGAGCATTCATTGTTTCAAAGAAATTTACTCCATACATCGACTTCCAATTACTAAAAAGGGTCGAAGTATCTGCAAGTGCGGAAGGAATACCTAACAAGAAACAAGCCGCTCCTACTAGAAGAACCGAACGGTGACGGCTCCAACCTTGCAAATCCATTAAAGTCGCTACAATCACTTCGACCATAGCGATGGAAGAAGTAAGAGCCGCAAAAACGAAAAGCAAGAAGAACGCGGTCGATATAATCAATGCACCGGGGAATTGGCTAAGAAGAACCGGTAATATTTTAAATACCAGTCCTGGCCCTTGAGCCGGCTCATAGCCATAGCTAAAAATGATCGGGAAGATCATAAGACCCGCAAGAGCCGCTACCGCTACAATCGTTACACCAATAATGGCGCCGGTCTTCGGAATATCTTCCGATTTTCTCATGTAGCTACCGTAGGTAATCATAATCCCTTGGCCCACACTCAAAGTAAAGAAGGCAAGACCCAGCGCTTCTAGAGCGGAAGCCGGTTTGAAATTAGTCCAATCGGGATAAAACAAAAATGTGACAGCGTCTCTGAAACCGGGTAAGGTGACACTGAATGCAGTTAAGCCAATCAGCATCAAGAATAAACCGGTCATCATGAATTTACTCCAAAATTCAATCCCGGCTTTAATTCCTAAATAAACAACACCGACAGTGATCAAAGTAAAAATCAAATGCCAGAAGATGACAATATCTCCTGAATGAATCAGGGTTTCATAAACGGCTGAAATTTCAGCAGGGGTTTTACCCAAATAAAATTGGTTTAAAGACATAAAAGTGTAGTTCAAACCAAAACCGGCGATAACGCTGTAATAAGACATGATGATAAAGGACGCGATTACGCCTAACCATCCGCCTAATTTCCAAAACGGCTTCTCCGGGTATAAAACATCAAATGTTGCCACGGCCCCTTTTTGTGCTCTTCTTCCAAGGATAAGTTCCGATACAAACACCGGAATTCCAACTAATAAAATGCACAACATATAAATGAGAACGAAAGCACCCCCGCCGTTTTTTCCCGTCGTGTATGGAACCTGCCATAGCGTACCAAGCCCAACCGCTGATCCGGCTGCAGCTAAAATAAATCCTATGTGTGAGCTCCAATGCTCTCGTTGTTTTTGCATTTTTGAAAATTATCCTTTATATTTAGTTACGTTAATTGAAAAAGTTAGCAACAAAGTTTTCTAGGGTGAGGCACCTCCTGAATATTTATAAAATGACCTGAAATTATCAAAAAAACGCTTTGTTGACAATGAGATTGAAAGGTGCTGAACGTTAAGACCTTTTTTGTTAACCTTTGGTTATGAATATTCTTGGCACATTATTTATTGAAGCCGCGGCCGTCGGAATCGTCTGCCTCGTCTTTATGGGGCTAATGGTCTATGCAGGCATTCGCCAAATCAGACAGGATCGTGAAGAGTGACAGAGTGGTACTCTGAAGGCTTGTCTTTTAAATGTACGGGCTGTGGCAAATGTTGCACGGGATCGCCCGGTGCCGTCTGGATCAACGAAGATGAAACCGAAGCGATGGCCCAGCACTTAAACCTATCTAAAGAAGATTTTTTAAATAAATATACCCGCCTCATTGACGGCAGACGATCATTAATAGAATCTATCTCCCCTCTAGACCCTACCCAGCACGATTGTATTTTTTTAAAAAATAAACAATGCTCTATTTATCAGGTCAGGCCGGTCCAGTGTCGCACCTATCCTTGGTGGCCCGACAATTTAAAATCGGAAAAAGCTTGGAATAAGGAAGCCGCTCATTGCGAAGGCATAAAAACAAGCGACGTTGAAAAAGTCTCTCTCAAAGTGATTAAGGACTCATTAAATGACTACCAAAACGCTAGATCCAGAAGCTAAAAAAACCGCTTTAATGTGGCTCAACGAGCCCTACGATGAAAATACTAAAAGCTGGATAAAGCAAAACCTTGATTCAAATCCTGATCTAATTAATGCCGCCTTTTATCGAGATCTAGAATTTGGAACAGGTGGACTCCGTGGGATAATGGGGATCGGCTCCAATCGCATGAACGTCTACACAATTCGTCGAGCCACCCAAGGCCTTGCAAACTATCTTTTAAAAACGACAAAAACCCCTTCCGTCATGGTTGGCTACGATGGCAGAGAAAATTCCCGCCTTTTTGCGGAAGAAGTCGCCAAAGTTCTCGCGGCAAGCGAAATCACTTGCTACCTCTTAAAGGAATTAAGACCGACTCCCCTGGTTTCTTTTGGCGTACGCTACAAGAAGGCGACAGCGGGCATCATGATTACCGCCTCGCACAATCCGCCTGAATATAACGGCTACAAAGTTTACTGGAATGACGGAGGGCAGGTTTTACCTCCAAACGACATCGGAATCATTGAAGAAGTTTATAAATTAAAACGCTTAGATGAGATTAAAGTGGCGGCGCTTGACTCCCCCTTTGTAAAACCCGTCCTTGAAGAAATCGATCAAGCTTATATAAAAGCGCTTCTTCCCCTAAAAGTTTTGAAAGGGCCCGTTCCAGTGAAAGCGCTTTATACTTCTCTTCATGGAACAGGCATTACCTTGATGCCCACTCTTTTAAAAACATGGGAAGTGGAGGGCATTGCCTATGTTGAAAAACAATGTGTTCCTGATGGAAAATTCACTTACGCTAAAACTCCCAATCCGGAAGAAAAAGCAGCGCTTGAAATGGGCATCGAGCAAATGCTCCGTGAAAAACACGATCTTCTTCTTGCAACCGATCCGGATGCCGATCGAGTCGGTGTAGCGGTCCTTCATAAAGGCGAAGCCTCACTTTTAAACGGCAACCAAATCGCTTGCATTTGCCTCGACTTTTTAATCAGAGAGCTTAAAAAGCAAGGACGCCTTCCGGCAAAAGCCTCTTTCATCAAAACCATTGTAACTACTGAACTATTTAAAAAGATTGCGAGCCAAGAAGGCTATTACTCCTTTGACGTTTTAACCGGCTTTAAATACGTCGCAGAAAAAATTCGTGAATGGGAAGAAAGCCAGGAGCACGAATTTGTCTTTGGCGGTGAAGAGTCGTACGGCTATCTATATGGCACGCAGACACGAGATAAAGATGGCCTTATCATATCGGCTCTTCTTTGCGAAATCGCAGGACAGGCCAAAAAAGTGGGCAAAACTTTAATCGATGTCATTGAAGACATTTATCGTAAATACGGCCTTTACCTTGAAAAACTCGCTTCTTTCAAATTCCCCGAAACTAAAGAGGGTCGGGAGAGCATCAATACCAGTATGCAGAACTTAAGGCAAAATCCCCCAAAAACCTTAAACGGCCAACCGATTGTTCGAGTAGATGATTACATGAAACTGGAAAGTGCCGATCTCGTATCAGGCAGAAAAGAAAAGCTTCTTCTTGAACAGTCCGATGTTTTAGTTTATTGGATGAAAAACGGGGCAAAAGTGATGATTCGCCCCTCCGGAACCGAGCCAAAAGTCAAAGTTTACTGCGGAGTGCACCTTTCTACTTTTGATTCGACCCAAGAAGGGACAAATCGCTTAACTTTAGAAGCTAACAACTTAATTTTAGATTTAGAGAAAATCGCCTTTAAACAAAATTAATATAGGCATTTGTTAAAATTAGTGTCGGAGGATCCATTAATTAATGGAAATTAACGACCCTAATCCAATCCCTGCTTCCTTTGATCCGGAGGTAGGAAGCGATTACTATTTTCAACCCCAAATCGAGGATGCCGATATCGATTTTGAGAAGTGGGTGAATGATGTGTCGCAATCGTATGATGAGACGCTAGATCAATCGCTTGAAATGTTTACGGAAGCTGTCGTTGATAAAACGACTTCAGAAGATTTTACCCAGGTCAATCAAGTGATCAGTTTTTTAATTGAGCACCTGGATCCCTCTGCCTATCCCAAGGAAGTTCAAGAGTTGCAAAAACTATTGAGAGTTTCCCCGCTTCTTCGTCTTGTTCAAATTAAAGCCAAGGGCAGTCAAGTTGTCTCTTTCATTTTGGATCAAATTAAAAATGTCGACGAAAAGACTCTTGCAGAATGGATACCGGATTATGAGGAGTTTGATAAACCCTCCTATTTCAAACCCCTTCTTAAACTTGCCATTCTTTACCACTCCATCGATATTCTATTAGCGCAAGGGGGAGATGAGGCTTTGCTCGAGGAAATTATTGCAGAGCTCTTGCAATATGAAGATTTTAACAAAGCCCTCTCTACAGCCAAGAAGATTAAAAATGCTCATATCCGTAACAGATGTTTAGACAGAATTGCTTCTACGCTTGCAAAAGCGACAAATTTAAAAAGAGCCTTAGAAGGAGCTAGCGACCTTGAAAAAGCCGACCAATTTTATCTCTTCCATCGCCTTACCAAAGACCTTTGCGAAATAAAAGCGTTTGACCAAGCGATCGATCTTATTGATCGTTTAAATAAAGAGGGTCAACATGAAACGGACAGATTTTCTTCTGAAGTTGCACACTCACTCTTTCTTGACGATAATATTGAAAAGGCCCTCATTGTTGCTTCCCGCATGAAAAAGGAATCCGTCAAACTTGATACACTTATCGCAAATACTACCCCTGAAAACATCGAGCAGGCAAAAAAAATCGCCCTCACTCTATCACCCGACAAGAAAGCTCGGGCCATGATCTTCCTCAACAACTTCTCCAAATTCAAACAAGAAGAAATGAATTAAACGCAAAGGCGCAAAGACGCAAAGAATTTGGTTAATTCATTAGAAATATTTTCCCATGAATAAACCAAATTCTTTGCGTCTTTGCGCCTTTGCGTTAAAATTTAATTATGAAATTGGCTCAAACTTATTCTATTCGACCTCTTAAACGCGGTGAAGAAGAAATATTATTAACACTCATCAAAGAGCTTGCTCAGTATGAGAAGAATGATCCTCCCTCTTTAACCGTAGAAAAATTGCAATCTTATCTAAGGAAATCTCTATTTCAGGTTGAACTGGCTGAACATGAAGATGAAATTGTAGGTTACGCTCTTTACTATTATGGATTCTCAGCCCATAAAGGATTTCCCACTCTTTATTTGGAAGATCTCTACGTAAAACCTGAATTTAGAAATAAGGGAATTGGCCGCGAACTTATTAAAAAAATGAGCGAGTATGCAAAGCAAAACGAATGTTGTAGAATCTCTTGGCTAGTTTTGTCGTGGAACGAACAGGCTATCGCGTTCTATAAAAAAATCGGCTGCATCCTCAGAAACGACCTGATCCCGGTTCGCTTGGAAATCTAACTCTGTTTTTTGGTCACAAAGAACAACAGGAAGAAACCTGTAGAAGTTCACAAAAAGGTAATTTATTTCTTTGTGTTCTTATGTTGTTCTCTTCCTGTTGTTCTTTGTGACCAAAAAACACAAAACGAAAATGCGGTACTTCCCAAAGTTTGAAGGGAATCGGGCACGGGCACGCACGCGGGCACGGGCACGGGTGCTTATCGCTTACGGAAGTGTTTACGAGGGTGTTTATGACCTGTGCCGTGGTGGCCGGCAGGAGGAGGCTCACCAATCCATTGCGGTTCTTCATTAAGTTGAGCGAGAATCTTTCTCAAAATCCAAAGCTCACGCTTTGTAACGAATGTGACAACAGTTCCTTCACGTCCGATACGACCGGTTCTTCCTGATCGGTGAATAAATACATCGGGATCGTCGGAAAGCTCATAAATGAAAACGTGAGTCACATTCGAAAAATCAAGACCGCGCGCGGCGACGTCGGTTGCAACAAGATACTTAACTTTTCCTGAGCGGAATTTATTGGTAATGATAGTTCTTACATCTTGTGTAAGACCCGCATGAAGATAATCAACTTGATCGAGCTTTCGTTTTAAAGCCTGGCAAACTTTTTCCACTTGAATTCTCGAATGGCAAAAAATCATCGCCTGTTTCGGATTCATCGATTTTAAAAGCTCAACCATTTTGTCATCCCGATCGCCATGTTCAAGGTAAACGAAATGCTTATCGATTTTAGAGGGCGTTTCATTATCAGCACTAGGTTTGATCGTGACAGGAGAAACCATGAACCTTTCGGCAATCTTTTTTATAGGCGCGGGCATCGTGGCTGAAAAAAGGCATGTCTGATGCTTATTAACTAAACAGCCCATAATAAAATCGAGATCGTCAATAAAACCCATGCTGAGCATTTCATCGGCTTCATCAAGGATTAAAATTTTGACATGAGAAAGATCGACATCACGAGAGTAAATAAAATCGATAAGACGGCCAGGTGTACTTACTAGTACGTGAACTCCATTCACGAGCTTTGCTCGCTGTATGCTCGCATCTTCTCCGCCATACATGGCAAAGGTTTTGACTCCGCGTACACTTCCGATTTTCTGAGCTTCAACGGCATATTGTAAAGCCAGCTCTCGAGTCGGAACAATGACTAGAGCTTGCACGTGAGCAAGTTCAATATTTACTTCATTGCTAACCGGAATCGCACATGCGGCGGTTTTACCGGATCCTGTTTTTGCCAATGCAATTACATCATGACCTTGTAATATAGGTGGAATTGCTTCCTTTTGGACTTCAGTCGGATGTTTATATCCGTTTTTTTCAAGTGCTGCCAAAACCTCAGGTTTTAAGTTAAGCTCGTTGAAGGTAGGTTTTGGGTCAGTTGGCTCTTCCATTAATTTCCAATATTAAAAATCGAATTTACAAGGTTCATCTGCATTAATATAACAAATATTACAGTGATTATATAAAATGCCAGGATTAGCGATAAGCTCCATTTTTCTCCAGGAACCATCTTAAGCCCTTTATAGCCTAGCTTATAGCGGCCCATCCAGACCATTAAACAGGGAATAATCCCGTTTAAAATAGAGTCGCCGAAGCCTCCGGATGCATCTAAAGCTACAATAAAAGCCCTTTCATAATAAGCGGCAAAAAAGAACGTGGGAACGATAACAAGTAAAGCAAGTCCGACTTGACCCCACCCTCTCTCTTTAATTTTCAAACCATCTGAAAGAAAGTCAAAGAGCCCTAGAGCTATACCTAAAAAAGAAGTTACAAGGGCAAAAAAGGCAAAATATTCGGCTACCCATGCAATATAGGGCCCATGTACATGCGAAGAGATAAATTGCGTGGCCGGCTCTCCTGTTTTTAAGGCCTGAAAGAGGCCTGCCTCGCCTTCCAAAGGTACGATCCCTAAAATAATCGCCTGCCAGATCAAATAAACCGCGAAAGCAAGTGACGTTCCCCAAATAATTGCACTTCTTAGATTAGCAGCATTTCTTTTTAAATAAGGTGTGAGGCTGGGCACCATTGTTTGAAAGCTAAAAGACGTCAACAAAAGAGGAAGCGCCATCAATCCATATCGCCAATTCGCCCGTTCAAGATTTTTTGGATTCACTTCATCAAGGCCCATGCCTACAAGCGCAACATAAGCGACAATCATGGCTATAAACAAAATGGCATTTACCCGTCCGACGACATTATGGCCCAGATAAATAACCGATCCAAAAAGAAACATAAAGATAAGGCAACCTAATGGCTTTGTGGCGTCTACATCAAAAAGTGAACCGATCGAATTCACAATTTGAACGCCTCCTCCCGCAGTATATGCAACAAGTGAGGCGTAACAAATGAATAAATATAAAACCCAGCTCACATTTCTGCCGATGGGCCCGAGCAATCGTGAAGACATCGTGATGATATGAACGCCCTCTTCCATCCAGAGACTCACCTCTAACAATAAGAGGGCAGTAAGTGTCATCATAACCCAAGATAATGCCATGACAGCAAGTGATGGCAAAAAACCCGACAAACCGGTAGCCACAGGCAAGGCCAACATGCCTCCCCCAATACAGGTGCCTGCTACCAAAAAGATAGCCGATATCAATTTACCCATAAGTCACAATCTCTGTTTGTTCTCCCCCCGTTATGAGTGGAACTTCTTTCGGATCAAGATAAAGATCAAACTCGAGCCTTACCCCAAATTTGCCCTTAAGATAAATACCCGGTTCTATTGAACATAAAGTTCCGGGGAGAAGCTGCCTTCTCTCTTCTGTTTCAAGATTATCATTGTGCGCACCGGGACCGTGTGTGCTTTCATGAATGTTGTGACCTAATCGATGAATAAAATATGAACCATAGCCTTCTCTATCAATCACTGATCGGGCTATTTGATCGACTTCAAACCCATAAATGGGTGTCTTTAAATGTTTCTCTCGAACAAATGTGACCGCTTTATCACGCGCTTCTTTTACAATCTCAAAAATTTTTAGCTGCTCTTCACTCGGATGAGGGGCTGCTACACCCACGCGGGTAATATCGGCGTAAATTCCGTTCTCAAATTTTGCCCATAAATCGATCATAATCCAATCACCGGACTTTATAATCGTTTGATCAGAAATATAGTGAGGAAGTGCTGTATGTTCGTTTACCGAAACCATCGGATCGCTGTCTGTAATGAGGCCGGCGTTACTAAACTCACGCTTTATAAAATGAACCGCATCAAACTCGGTAATTTTGCCAAGATTAGAAAAAATATGGTTCCACGTTTTAGCTACAATCTTATCGAGAAGTTCTGCTGCTTTTAAATGACTTTGAAGTTGAGAATCATTAAGGACACACGTGACGGCTTGATAAAGATCCCCTGAAGAGACAACTTCTGCGCCCAAAGATTTTATAAGTTCGATCGTCCCAGCATCCACTCGACTGACCTCTGGAACGGCGCCCATGGGAGAATATTCCATTGCAATCTTTTTACCGGCAATAAGCTGTTTTAACTTCTCCTTCAAATCTTGAAAGGATGAAAAA
>JAGVJG010000170.1 GCA_020051235.1 Parachlamydiales bacterium
AAGAAATACTATAATTTATCCTGGTACGATTGGCCAAGCGATGAAACCATTGATGAAGAGCTCGTACCCTACTTCATCGAGCAATATTTAGCGTACCAACAGTTTTCGAAAGTAAAACAACATGCGGAATCGCTTGGCATTGAAATTCTTGGCGACATTCCTATCTTAATTTCCCCTGATTCCACCGCCGTTTGGGAAAATCCCGGCCTATTTAATTTAGACCTTAGAGCGGGAGCCCCTCCTGATCAATATAATAGTGAAGGGCAATATTGGGGTTTTCCACTTTATCGTTGGGACGAAATGGAAAAAACTAATTTTGAGTGGTGGAATAGACGTTTAAAGAACGCATCAGAATGTTTTCATAGCTATCGTATTGATCATATTGTTGGGTTTTACCGCATGTGGGCAATGAAAGAAGGTCAAAAACCCCTTGAAGGATCTTTTTATCCAGACGACCGTAATTTATGGATTCCACAGGGTGAAAAACTCCTTCAAATGATGCTTAACGCCACTTTAATGAGACCTGTCGGTGAAGACCTCGGCGTTATACCTGATGAAGTCCGTGCTTCCATGGCCTTTTTAGCTATTCCCGGAACCAAAGTAATCAGATGGGAAAGAAATTGGAAAGAAAATGGGGAGTTTATCCCTTACGATCAATATCCGGAACTTAGCTTAACCTGCGTCTCAACTCATGATTCAGAGCCATTGAAATTGTGGTGGCAAAGACAGCCTGAGGAAGTACAAGCCTTTTGCAAATTTAAGGGCTGGATAAAAACCACAGAATTATTTCCTAACATGATTAAGAGCATTCTTTATGATAGTCATCACACCAATAGTCGTATGGCTGTCAACTTATTGCCCGAATATTTATCCGTAGTACCTGAACTCACTTATGATAATCCGGAACAAGATCGTATTAATGTTCCTGGCACCGTCACTGAGAAAAACTGGACCTACCGAATAAAACCCTTTATAGAAGATATGACCTCCAACCAAGAACTTAATGATGCGATTGAAGAGATCCTTAATCCTTAGCTTTTTTTTATTCACGAGCGCCGTTTCCCCCGAAAAGACCAGGGCTATTTATAATAGTCTTGATCCTTCTTCCATCAGTGAACATCTCGCGTTTTACACCTTATATCCTGAATCGGCTGAAGGCAAAAAAGCTTTAATTGTGTTGCAAAACCTTCTTGGAACCCAAAATATATCTTTAGACGAGCCCCTTTTAAAAGATAGCATGGCCGCACTCGTCAATTTAGTTAATAAGCCGGACAGCTCTCAAATAACCCCTCTCAATACTGAACAATTAAATCAGCTTGAAAGAATAGGATCTAAACTCGCTAATCGCTCATTGAAAGGAAAACACATCACTTCCGAGCACGAAATTTTTAATCTTCCGATTGAAGAGATTGATCTCGCAAGGGCGCTTTTCTTAAGCCAATTAGGCGATCAAGCCCTTAACCAAATCCGTACGTATGAAGTTTCACTAGACATGATGGCCCTTCAAATTTTGCAAAGGATAAAACCGAACAGTTCCACTGCTGAAAAAGTGGATGCGATGAATCGCTACATCTTCTTTGATTTAGGTTTTCGTTTCCCTCCCCACTCGCTTTATGCAAAAGATATTGATCTCTATACTTTTTTACCCTCTGTTTTAGATTCACGGCGTGGGGTGTGCTTGGGCGTTTCCATACTTTATATTACGCTTGCACAAAGAATTGGCTTAAACCTGGAAATGATCACTCCCCCGGGCCACATTTATGTCAGAGCGAATGAGAAGGGTCAGATCATCAATATCGAAACGACCGCAAGAGGCGTTAATACTCCTTCCGACATCTATTTGGGAGTGGATACTCGATCTTTAAAAGTAAGAAATATTAGGGAAGTGATTGGCCTTGCCCACTTTAACCAAGCCTCTACTTTTTGGAATCAAAAGAAACCCGATCTTGCCGTTAAATCTTATGAGAAAGCACGTCCCTATTTATTAGACGATCCTCTTTTGAAAGAACTTTTAGGTTACAACTACCTATTTAGCGGAGAAATTGAAAAGGGAACGGCACTTTTAGAAGAAATCAAAGATAACCTCCCCGAAGAAGCCATTTCGATTTCAACTGCCCCTCGTGATTTTCTTGAAAATCGAGTCGATGTAGAGGGATTGAAATCCGTTTTTCAACCCGTTGATGAAAATCGCGCCTCCGTCCTTCAAAAAAGAGATGAAATTCTGGCCGTATTGAATAAATGGCCCGATTTTAAAGAAGGATGGCACTATCTTGCCATTTGCCATTTGCAACTTCATCGTCTTAAAGAAGGTTTAGAGGCTTTAAAAAAAGCCCATTATTTAAATCCGAACGACGCAACGACAGAATACTATTTATCCCATCTGTATCTTGAAAGGCTCGATTATAAAAAGGCATGGGAACACCTCATTAACGCAGAAAATATAACGAAAAAAAGAAATCATTATCCAAAAGCTTTAAAGGAATTGCGTAGAGAATTGACAACTCTTTATATACAGTAGGATGACAAAAGTTTCTTTTGGCTTCCACCCTTACCATCGCAACGACCCTTTAAACTTTTATTCTCCTATCCTAGATAAGGTCTCAACAGTAGCGTTAATCAGTTTTGCCATCCTAACCGGACTTACTCTTGCCTCAGCTATTCCCTTGATCATTTTTAAAATATCATTAGTAAGCACCCTTACCTATTTTGCGTTTTATGTGATCGCTAAATTGAAATATCATGTAAATGTCTGTGAAAATGCTGGTATTCTTACCAACATAAAAATAGCAAGACAAAGTCTAGTTTCTTGTCGAATTGAAGCTTTTGAAAATGGAGAAATCACCGCACAACATAGAAAAATACTAATTGAAAATGCCCAGAGGAATATTGTTATTTCCGGCAACTATTGCGGAGGATCGGTTTTTAGAGAATTGCTCGATCAAATTAGCCTCAAATTAAACAATATTCCTTCACTTAAAGTGGTGATTCTGGGATCACCCACCTTCATTAGCAAGCAAACAAGACAGCTTTTAAAATCTCTAAGTGAAATATATAGTAGCCGTTTTTTGTTTGTTGAAACCGAATCTTTTTGGCATCTATCGCCTGGTTTAAAGCACATTTCCAATCATGTAAAGGCCCTTTCGATTGATAATGGAATTGAATGCATCATTGGCGGATCCAGCATTGAAAATGCCTATAGCACATCTGCTCTTACTCCAAAGAAGAATTCAGGAGATCCTTCCTTTTTAAACTATCTTTTACCGGATCAGATGAGAGATATGGATTTTCATATCCGATCTTCTAGTGAGCTTCATCGTGAACTTTTACTGCTTGCCTACCGATGGAAGAAGTTAAATGATTATGATTATGAGAATGAAGAGAAAGGTATTATCTGGGAATTATTGCAGGAAAGTCCCATTAGATTGACTGGCAATCCAAATGCTGAAATTGAATTATTCAGTTATGGCCCCG
The DNA here is from genome assembly GCA_020051235.1 of Parachlamydiales bacterium. Lineage (GTDB taxonomy): Bacteria > Chlamydiota > Chlamydiia > Chlamydiales > Parachlamydiaceae > CAZABG01. Next base: position 3,472 of record JAGVJG010000170.1, read on the forward strand.
AATCGGACGAACCTGTTTTTGAAACTGAATTATTAAAACATTTTGATAAAGCAGCAAATTCAATTCACATTGGACATCTCTACTTTCATCCTACCGATAAATTGGAAAAGGCGCTTGCACGCGCAGTGACTCGAGGTGTTAAAGTAGTTGTTATCACTTGCGGCGTTTTTCCAGGCTGTCCTAAATCTCATTATTTTTTTGCCTCCCGCTCAAAATATAATTTGAACTCCTTATTAAACCGTGTTTCTCAAGTTTATTGGAAAAATATCTCGGTTTTTGAATTTCAAAATGAAAGAACCACCTATCATAAAAAAGTAATCGTTATAGATGATACAGTGATCGGAGGAAGTAGTAATTTTGGATATAAAAGTTTAGTTACAAATTCCGATCATGAAATGTTTTTTGTAGCAAAATCCAGAGACCTCAGTAGAAAAACAAAAGATATCCTTGAAATTGATAAAGCCCATTCAAAAGTCGTATCTTTTCCAATTCAATTATCATGCGATGAATACTTAAGGACTTTGTTTAACCGGATCTTGGCTCCCCTTTTCGGCTAGTTTAATTTTTGCAAGATAGATACTTGTCTTTTGTTCGTGGGAAGAATAATAGACGACGTAAAGAATGCCATCTTTGTAAGCAAGTCCTGGATAACTCGTATCGCCTAAACTGGGTAATTCAAATTCAGGTTTATATGTTGTAAGGGTCATCGGCCCTACCGCTGTATGAAGAATTAGCTTCCCCCCTTCTAAGGCATACGATCTAGACGCCGCCCACATGTTCCCGTCTGGAAGTACAATAAAATTAGGTCCGCCCAAAGGAAATCCAACATCTTTCCAATCAAAATCCGTGTAAGGAGGCTTCGATTGACCGATCCAACCATTTCCTTGTCTCCTTAATAGAGCTACCATGGTTTTATCTTTTAGAAATCTAACCGTCGCTTCACTTGGATGTTTTGAAATATCGAATTCTTTTACTAAAGAATAGTTCGTTCCATCCTGGGTTTTGAATAAGGATAAAACCCAGGGCTTTTTCAAATCGCTAGGATCCGTGACGCGGTAAGAAAAGCCGTAGGCGGTATCGCCCAGCCATTCCACACGCCAAACCCACTCTCCCTTTAAATTGGTCGGTTGTAAAGGACTCCAATTCTTGCCATCTGATGAAAAAGTGATAAAAGTGTGAAAAAGGACATCCCCATTATCGTATCGAGATCCACCCATGTTCAGCATCAGTTTTCCATTCGGCACTAAGGAAAATTTCGGATCCCTTAAATCGTATCCCTCTTTTGCTAAAACTGTTTCTTCATTCCAAGTATTGCCATCGATACTACTAAGTATTCGAATTTTACCATCGTGAACCCCAATATGATCGTTTGCTTCGCGGAAAGCGACCCAGAATTTATTTTGATATTCGATGATGTCTGGAAAGGCGCTGTACTCATCTTTATCCCATATTTTATTAACGGATATAAGAGTGGCTTCTTCAGCAAAAAGAGAAAACAAAAAAAGACAGATAGTTATGAATGATTTCATACTATCAGCTTTTAATTGTTATTTATAATTAGGTCAAGGAAGGGTTAATTGAGCACGCTCGTAGTGGATGGCTTCCCTATCGAAATAAATATGAACTTGAGGAGCTGAAGGATTGGGTTTTGGAATAAACCCCTTATAAATATCTGAATCACTACTTACGATCTTATCTTCCGACCAATCTTTCTGCCAAAGAACTAAATTAACATTAAAAAAGCTTGCAGCCACAAACAATTGAAATTGATCGATTAAGATCCCTCTTTGTTTCAGAATGTTGAAATAGAGATCAACAACTTCACGATTTTCTACAAACCGATTAAATCGTGCATCTTTTTCAGCATTACTAGCATTTTTATAGGTAGTAGGATCATAAAATCTATTACGCAAAACTTTTAGAGGACTATAAACTTCCGGTTCATTGTCAATATTTAGAAATAAGTTTTGCAAAGATATGTTTACAGGATGATCTTGCTTAGACCGATCTCTTAAATACATCGTTTTCATCGACTCAAAAAAATCGCTGCGGACTTCTTCAATGTTCGGAACTCGATACTTCCCTTCAATGAATTGTCCAATCATTGCGTGAATTCCACACGATCCATCTCCTAATGTGTCATAAGCAGTAAGATTCTCACTCCCAACTCTAAATTTGTTCGTTTCGACGCCGGGTAATTTTACAGAATTTACAGACACAGGAGGCTTGCTGTTTAATCGAATAAACTCTTTGAGGGCCTTTTCTAAATCTTCTTCCGAATCAAAAGGAGAAACCGCATTCTTGTTAAACATTTTATAATTGATCATTAAAGAGTAAACTTTAACACTAACTTCTTTGTCGACATTTAGAATCTTATGAATTCGTCCCTCAGGCGCCTTTAAAAAGACTTCGTGGATTATATTTTGTTTCTCTTCAGCACTTAAGGAAGAAGGCTTAAGCGGCGTTGCAATCTGATCCGCTTTCTTTTGAATGGGAGTTATAGTCTTATCATCTACAACTCTAAAACGGCCCACCCAAGATTTAAGTGAAGTATCGTAATTACGACAAAACAGAACCATGAGGGCCGAAGCGATTACGGAAACGCCTTTTTGCCACCATTGTAATTTGCTATATTCTGTATTTAAATCAAATCGAACTGAACTCAAGGTTTTAAATCCTCTACAAATCTTGCTTTTTCGTAATGGGCGTGAGAAAATAGAACATGAACGATTTCACCTTCAGCGCCAAGAGTTTCGCTGCGAACCAGTTTGTCCCGATCATTATACCAACCTTGTTGCCATAAAACCAACCGAACATTGCTCATACGCGCTACCATTTTCAATTCAGTCTGATCAAGAAAAACATGAGTGTCACGAAGTTTTTCAATAAATGATCGGATCACTCTTGGATCTTTTATAAATCCATCTTTTTTCTTTTCTTGTTCTTCTTTAGATAATGCTCGATATCCATCGTGATATTCGTCATAATATCGTTTCAAAGCGTCTTTATAATCACTGGGCGCACGATCAAAATCAGCAAAGATATTAGTCAAAGAATATTCTAGTTTTTTTCGTTGTTCACCTTCTAATAAACGATCGCAAATATTTGAACGTTCTTTTAGGTCACAAACAAATTTGTTATTTTGCGGCTTTCCTAAAATTGCATGAAATCCGCAAGAACCGTCGTTGTGCGTATCATAACTGATCAATTGGCCACCAGGTACATCGTATACATTTGTAACCTTTGCAGCAACGTCTGTTGGATAAGGACGATTCGATTTAGGAATTTCGACATTTGTATTAAAATACTCTGCAAATTCCCTTATCTTAATTTGAAGATCAAGCTCGTCTCCAAAGGGAGAAGAAATTTGGTAATTATGAAATTTAATGAATAGATCAAATAAGTTAGTAATTTTTTCCTCGATCGAGCCGGGAGAGGTAATTATCCATCGAACAGAATTTAAATTAGACTCATCGAAAAAGCACTCATTCAACGCCTTCTCTTTTGCGTCTTCAACGGTTTTTACTATTTCTTTTGGAAGTGCTTTTTCAACTGATTCTGTGGAAAGTCTAATATGTTTTGGTTTTCTTCTTTTAGCTTTTCTTTGGGCATGTCCTGGTGAAGGCGAAGCAGGAGCAGGTGAAGCTGGCGCATCTTTAGGTTTTAATTCTGCAGAGGCTTGTTCAACTTTTTTTGCTACTTCACTTGCTTTAGATTTGTCGGTACTTTCAATTTTACGAAAACGACCCACCCATGAACGAAGGGAGGTTTCATAATTTTGGCAAAAAAGAGTCATGATGCAGGAAAAGCATTTTGAAACGCCACGTTGCCACCAAGATAGGCGATTAAATTCAGCATAAAGATCGAAATTTTTTTGAGAATCTACAGGTAAAACCATACATCAATTTTAACATTCTAATATTAAGAATCTGTTAAGGATCGACCCATTTACCCTGATTTTTGATCAATTCGATGAGTCTGCCGTCTGCGTGGTCGAATTCGATGTCCTTTTCTACACAGGTTTTCCCTATGTAAAGGTCGATTTTCCCGGGTTTTGAGCCTACATAGCCAAAGTCAGCATCGGCCATTTCGCCGGGGCCGTTAACAATACAGCCCATAATGGCGATTTTGACACCCGGTAAATGGGCGGTTTTTTCACGAAT
>JAGVJG010000015.1 GCA_020051235.1 Parachlamydiales bacterium
AAGTGGAATCTATAGAAGGAATTCTTGTTTTTACAATTAATTCACCCAAAGATGTTGAGATTAACTACGAAAAGGCAATCCCCTTAAAATAGATGGAACCTGTCCCGACCGTATCTTCAGCTTCATACAATGTAGATGGAATTGTAATAGCAGATAAACTAGGTGGAATCGTTCAATTCCACTCTTTTTTTGGTAAGGAAGGAACAAGGTGGTATCACCTAACAATAAATAATGTTTCAGTATGTTATCCCAATAAAAAGCTTTTTAAATTTTTTGATATTATAGAATGCACATTTGAAAAACTGGATCGCTATATTAAATTTACTTTTAAGAGAGAAAACGAAAAGTGCATTGATTATCTTGAATATAGGGAAAAAGACGGACTTTATATTGATTATCCTTTTTTTCCAAAGCCGATAAACGAAGCGGAGGCGAGAGCATTGTTTAAAACAATCATTGAAGCTTGCCCCCTTTTTGATTTCATTTCTGTTCACTATAACCGGATGGGTATCATGGTTATCGCTCAAAAAGGAAATCAATACACATTATTCTTTCAACAGCCTTCAAGTATAGATAAACCCCTTCAAATTATACCTTCTCCAAATAGCTTCATTCTACGTAAAGGAAAAACCTCAGTAGAAGATATATCTTATGGGTTCACTTTTAGAATCGAAGCTCCAAAAAAAGCATTAATAAACAATGAATTAGCCCATAAACTCTGCATTAATCAATCATGATATCTGTTTCTTCAAGCTCATACATGATCGATCAAATTAAAGTCGTTGACCATACTCAAGGGATAATTCAAATTTACATACATAGTGAACGTGAGGGACATAACATCTACGGCTTTAAAGTGGGTAACATCACTATTCAACACCCTACCGGCCACCTTTATTTAGTAAGAGGCATTATTGAATGTGAATTCGACAAAATTGATGGTTTTATTCGGGCATTCTTTAAATCACATGAAGAGCAATTTTATGATTATATAGCCCAAAATGACCAATTTAGAACCTATTATAGCTTTCGATTTTTGCCACAAAAACTAAACGAAAGTGAAGTCAAAACCTCTTTTCAAAAAATAATGGGTGTTTTTCCAAATTATGAAATTCTTTCCGTGTTTTACAATAGAATGGGAGTAGTGGTCATTTCTAAAAAAGAAGGAAAATACTACCTAATTTATCAAGATCCTGGCGGTAAATATTCGCCTACTTTAATTGTACCCACTAAAAACAGTTATATTTTTACTAAAGGTAAGACTTTAGTGATGTCAGAACAACCTCCCTTTGTTTTTAGTATAAAAGCGCCAAAGGAGGTATATATCAATCACGAACGTGCAAAATTATTTAAACACTATTTGGTGGATTAAATAGTTAACGAAACCCATTTCAACTGCAAGATAACTTCTAAACTATCTATCAAAAACCGGTGGTGAGCTAACTGAGCGGGTTTCTTTTTAAGCTCATTTAAATCATCAAGAAGATTTAAAAGAACGCCTTCATTATCGCAAGACTTAGCGTGTAAGAAAATTTCAACAATTTCACCACACAGGTTATCATATTTCCCTTCTGGAACATATTTTTCACTTACCTGCTCAAATCCTAGAATAAAAATATCCAGCATTTTGGGCAGCCCTGTATCTCGAAGCTTTTTACTAATATGTTCTATTTTCTGGGCGTGTAATTCTTCTAGTCTTCGTTGTCTTATTTCAAGTTCATTTAAGGCTTTCTCTTTAGCTTCTATCGTTTCTTTGGAAGCTTCTTTACGAACTCTCTCTAGACGGACTTGTAAAGATCGTAGTTCAGCTATTTCCTGTTTCAAACCAGGTAGAACAGCATCCACTTTATCCTTTTCGGCTTTCAGTTCTGCTGCCTTATTTTCTAATGCCTCGATATTTTGAAGTCTCTTTTCCCGCTCCTCGAGCTTTTCAATAGTCGCTTGCTCTCGTATGTTAACCAATCTTTCTTCAAGCTCAGGTACTTCTTTTGATAATCGTTCCTTTTTAGGCATTAATTTTTTAAGTTCTGCTTTTACAGTATTTAATTCTTCTTGTGCTTCTGCAAGGTGATCTTGGTAAGCTTGAACATCTCCCGCTAAAGCAGATGACTGAGATTGCAATTTATTAATTTTATCTTTTAAATCGGCTTCTCTTTGCGATAACTGCTTATGAGCCGCGTCTAATTCCCCATTTCTACTTTCTAATGAAGCGTTGGTACGTTTTTTATCTTCAATTGAGGAGGATAGAGTTTTTGACTGTGTTTGTAGGTCGTCAAAAACTTGTTTTAGCGTATTTATTTTCGTAGTTTGATCTGCAAGTGTTTCTTCTTGTAGAGATAGAACTTTTACATTTTCAGCGCTTTCAATTTTGGCTAAGAACTTCTGTACGGTTACATGATCGTCATTAATAAAACCAAGGAATCTTAGGACAATAAATTTGAAACGTTCCCAGCATCCCGATTTTGTCGTAATGACATCAATCGAACGACCACGATAAATTCCGACTCTTTCGTAATTATGTAAATTAAGTTTAATATCTTTAAACAATTGAATATTTGCAGTCATAACTATCTATTATAAACTGCAAATATTAAGAATTTAATAAGACTTAGCGAAGATTGCGTCTAACGTGGCAGGTTTACCTGTGAGGATACAAGTTCCTTGCGTTCCTGACTGTTGAATAGGTAGGCATCGAATGGTCACCTTAAACTCTTTTAAAGGCCCTTCCGTTGTTTCATCACCACACCACTTCGCCAATACAAATCCCCCCTTTTTATCGTCCTCAAAGAACTTTTTGAGCTCATCGAACGTTTTAATATGGGTATAGATATTTTTATCTCTAAAGGTCTTGGCTTCGTTAAAGAGATTGTCATGAATAGAGGTAAGTTCTTGAACAACCGTTGTTGCAAGTTCACTAAATGAAACTTTTTTCTTTTCTTTATGCGGCTTGTCCCGGCGCATCATCATGACCGCTTTATCTTCCAAATCTCTGGGTCCAATTTCAATCCGAATGGGAACGCCTTTCTTAATCCAGGCCCAAGTTTTTTCGCCTCCGCGAATGTCACGTGTATCTACGTGTACTCTGATCGGCTCACCATTATAATTTTGCGAGGAAATCTCTTTTGCGAGGTTTTTAGCTTCATTCAAAATGGCTTCTTCTAATTCAGGCTTTGGAATAATCGGAATAATGACGACTTGTTTCGGAGCAACTTTTGGAGGAAGACGAAGACCATCATCATCTCCATGACACATGATCATCGCGCCAATCAAACGAGTTGTTACGCCCCAGGAAGTGGTATAAGCGTATTCAAGTTCACCCGCTTTATTTGTAAAACGAATGTTTGAACCTTTAGCAAAATTTTGACCTAAATAGTGTGACGTTCCGCCCTGGAGCGCTTTTCGATCTTGCATCATGGCTTCTAAGGTATAGGTATTGTCAGCGCCCGGGAATCTTTCCGCCGGAGATTTTTCGCCAAGTATGACGGGAATAGCAAGCGTCTCTTCTACTAATTGACGATAGACTTCGAGCATTTTCAGCGTTTCTTCGAGCGCTTCTTTTTCAGTCGCATGAGCGGTATGGCCTTCTTGCCATAAAAACTCGGCGGTTCTTAAGAAAATACGGGGACGCATTTCCCAACGAACGACGTTTGCCCACTGATTGATAAGAAGAGGCAGATCTCTCCATGATTCAATCCATCGTGAAAAAGATTCTCCAATAATTGTTTCAGATGTAGGACGAACAATTAAAGGTTCTTCAAGCTCTCCGGTTGGAATTAACTTTCCGTCTCTTTCTTCCAAACGATGATGGGTAACAACTGCGCATTCTTTTGCAAAACCTTCTACGTGTTTCGCCTCTTTTTCCAAATAGCTTAAAGGAATGAATAGCGGAAAATAGGCATTATCATGACCCGTTTCTTTAATTTTTCGATCTAGGGTTTTTTGGATGAATTCCCATACCCCATATCCCCATGGCTTAATGACCATGCAGCCACGGACGGGCGAATTTTCAGCAAGGTCCGATGCCTTAATGACTTGTTGATACCATTCTGGATAATCTTGTTCTCTCGTAGGAGTAATAGCGGTTTTTTCTGACATAAGGCAAAAGTTTAAAGCAGCTTAAGATTATGCTCAACTTTTACCTTGGTCTAAAAACCCGTTCAATGAATAATTACTTTTTATTTCATGAAAGGTGAACATATGCACGTACAAAACACCCTAACCGAAACAAAAGCTCGGTATGGCTATCAAGTTTTAAGAATAATTTTAGGCAGCCTTTTCATTGCCCTGGCCGCCAATATCTCTATTCCCGTAGGGCCCGTTCCAGTTTCGATGCAGTCTCTTTCTATCCTCCTCCTCGGTCTTACCCTTGGAAGTAAGGAAGCGACCCTTGCTGTTCTCGCCTACCTAGCTGAAGCCACCATCGGCCTTCCCGTCATTGCAGGAGGTCTTTCCAAGCCTCTATGGATGTTTGGCCCCACCGCCGGCTTTCTGATCGGCTTTGTCCCTGCCGCCTATCTTGCCGGCCTTGCCCGACCTAACTTTTTGTCAGCCGTAACTTGGTTTTCTCTCGCTCTTGTCACTATTTTTGCTAGTGGAGTTGCGTATTTAAGCATTTTTGTTGGATTTGAGCAGGCTGTTCAACTAGGACTTGTTCCTTTTATTTTAGGTGATCTCATCAAGTTAGGTTTAGCGTGTGCGTCGTTAAAGCTTTACCGTAAAATTTAGCGTCACGCCACTCATAAGATTTTTTGTACACAAAGAACAACAGGAAGAAAACAACAGAAGACCGCAAAGAGACCTCTGTTCATTAAAGGAATAGTGTGACTCTTAGTGTTCTTATGAAGCTTTCTTCCTGTTGTTCTTTGTGTACAAAAATTCTAAAGAACTGAAGCGCACTTCATATAGGATATAAGAAGGAGAGAAGAAACGAGGAAGCAATTATTGCGTTCCCATTCGGGGAGCGACCAAGCTGAAAAGTCATTATTGATTATTGAGTCTGGATTGATGAAAGCAATTTGAACAGGACTTAGGTGAATTTTATCTTTCAATGATTCTGCGGATATTTCTTTTGGATGAGATAAATTATCAAGGCAAGTGTAGTTTTGACCATTAAAAAGATAAACTTTTGAATGGGAGTCCTGAGAGATTGACAAGCCAGCTGCAAAATCTTTTCTAACTCCATTAGGAGTTTCGACCGTGATGTATAGGCGATCGTTTTGAGCTGTAAGTGTATCTGGACGACTATATAAAATTTCAGGCGTTTTATAGGTTGGAATTAATAACTTTATTAGATCGTAGAAAACTTCTGTTTGTTCGTGAATCCCTCTTTTCGTTAACCTTGGACGACGATTCATCAAATATTTTCTTATCTTTCTAACATCGTTCTTTAATTCTTCTGAGAATCCTTTCGAACGAATTTTTTCTAAAACGGTTTCTAAAAAGCTTTTAAACGCCTCTCTTTCCTTTTCTTCAACCTTAAGCATAAAATTTAATAAATCAGGTTTGTTTGCTTTATCGTTCTGGCACGCCACTAACCTTTTATCTAATTCTGTCTTGAGTGTTTGATCTAAATTTATTCCATCTTGTGTAAAAAAATGATCGGGAAAATAAGTGCTTAATTCCCCTCTAAACCGTACATAGTCCCATAAATCTAAAGAAAAGCGAGAATGAGTAATTTTCATTTCTGAAGTACTTATCATGGCCTTGATCTCATCTAATTGAGAGTTGTAGCCGAGCTTATTTCTAAATATCTTGTAGATTCTTGCATTGGATTTCGAAGGGCCTTCAATACTGGCTCGAAAACGCTTCAACATTACGGTATCGGTGATCCATTCCCCTTCCTTTAATAAATGAATAATACGCCTGAAAAAGAGAGTGATTGGAAAACAATCTCTTCTATTTGAAATTAGAGGTTCATAACGATCAAAATTATCTACAAAGCGGACCATAAGTGATTATTTTACGCGGTTTAAATAAAGATCACTTAAAGAGCTCACAGGGTAGGACACCTAACAAGGAATTAGCGACAAAACATTTGGCTTCTTTAGGCAGTTCTTCGGGGCGTATTTTGACATAGTTGAAAGGGATTTTGAGTAGATCAAGGGTGAGGCCTTTTAAATAGGGAAGGGAGGGATCGGCAGTGTAATATTGGCCGTTATGTTCGTAAAAGAAATTGGCATTGGACACTTCGGTGATGAAGCCGTCGGAGCAAAAGAGAAGCGCATCATCGGCGCCTTGAGAGCGTGCATATTCTCTTAAATATTCTCGTTCACGATAGGCGAGTATTTTGAGGGGTGAGCCATCAACCGCATAGGGATAGATGATGAGGGTTTTGGGAGGCTTGGGTCGGTAGGGTGTGTATTGCATCTCAACGCTATTATCCTCGTAAATCATTCTGAGGCGATATAACCCTTTTGGTGGAACGGGATGTTCAGGAAATTCGAGCGCCCTACCGGCATCTCTTTCAAGACGTTTACACTGCTCTTCGAAAGCGATGATAACACCGTCTCTCACTAAGCAAGTGCGGAAAACTTCGGTCATTGCTTCTTTTTCTTAGCGGCTTGAGCGGCAAGGTCTCGACATTCCAGAATTTTGAATACAATTTCATCAACGGTTAAATCTGAGGTGTCGATTTCAAAAGCATCATCCGCCTTTTTTAGAGGAGAATACTGACGATTCATATCGTATTCATCTCTTTCATGAAGATCTTTGAGCACTTGTTCTAAAGTAAGATCTTTTGTCTCTTCAGGATATTTGCCTCTTAACTCATCATAGCGTCTTTTTGCACGAATGTCGTCTCTACCTGTAAGGAAGATCTTTAAATTTGCATTGGGAAAAACAACCGTTCCCATGTCGCGTCCTTCGAAAACGGCGTTTAATCCTTGTGCCAGTTGTCGTTGAAGGGAAACGAGTTTTTCACGCACTTGAGGAATCGCAGAAACTTTAGAAGCGAAGTTTGAAACTTCTTCCTTTCGAATGGCGTCGGTAATATCTTGACCATTCAAATAGTAGCCTCTTTCACCTCGATTAAATTTTATTCGGAAATCGAAATCCTTTAGAAGTTCATCTAAGGCATTTAGATCATTTACATCCATTTTCTTTTGCAATGCTGCATAGGCAACAGCCCGATACATTGCACCCGTATCATAGTAAATGTAGCCGACAGCCTGCGCTAATTTCTTTGCGATTGTACTTTTACCCGTAGCAACCGGCCCGTCGATAGTGATGATCATCTAGTACCCCAATTTGAGGTAAAAATACAAAAGTGGCGTTGTAAATACAAGAGAATCGACGACATCAAGCATCCCACCTAGGCCGGGAAGTTGATTGGAATCTTTAACTCCCACATCCCTCTTCAATAAAGACTCGGTCAAATCACCGAACTGTGAAGCGAGAGATAGGACAGCTCCGACAATTATACTTTCGATAAGGGTAAACCCTAGTTTAGGATAAAACAGGGCAAAAAGAAAACTGGTCAACGTTCCGATTAAGAATCCGCCAATCGCTCCTTCCCACGATTTATTGGGGCTAATGTAGGGAGCAAGCTTGGTTTTTCCAAAGTAGGATCCGATGAAGTAAGCGCCTGTATCCGTTAACTTTGTGACCGCAATCAAGAAAATTAAATAACTACGCCCATAATCGAAAATGATAGGAATCATCAAACTCAATGGAATGGTTAAATAAATGAGGCCAAAAAAGGTAAGTGACAAGTTTACAAGCGGCTGCGACCTCGTATAAAAATAAACGACAAATCCACCCATTAAAAGAAATAGCAAGAAAGCAAAGGGAAGCACATCGAAACGGGGGTACTCGGTCGCTAAAAAGATTGAATAAACATAGGCAATAGATCCAATGATACCTAACGCGGATAGAGGCCTATATCCCTTAATTTTAGCAATTTTATAAAGCTCCCATAGCGCCGCCCCAACAATTGCAGCTAAAAACAAACTGAATATGGGACGAAACACCGTGTACGCTGAAAAATAGATCGCAATTAAGGTGAATAAGATAACACCAAGGGATACGAGTAAACGCTGATATAGGTTATGCATAATTATAGTCCTCGCCGGCGTTCTCTATCTTGATAGATTCTCACTGCCTCCATCAAATCCTTCGGGGTAAACGCGGGCCATTTACAAGAAACAGTATATAACTCTGAATAGGAAAGTTGCCACAACATAAAATTCGAAATACGATTTTCTCCGCTCGTTCGAATTAAAAGATCGGGGTCCGGAAGAGGATAACTATCCAAATTTTTATCGATAAGCTCTTCGGTTATATCATCAATTTCTAACGATCCCTTTTGAATCTCACCGACAATTCTCTTCACCGCACGAGTGATCTCATCACGGGCTCCATAATTCATGGCAATGACAAAGTCGATTTTGTCGTTATGCTGGGTTGCTTCTTTTGTCTTTGCAAATGTCTTTTGAAGTTGAGGAGACAGCTTTTCTAAAACACCAAGCGTTCTAAAACGAACACCTTCCTTAATCATTTCAGGAAGCTGTTCAGTTAAAAAAGCTTCCGCAAGCCATAAAAGTAAATCGACTTCTTCAGGAGAACGCTTCCAATTTTCTGTAGAAAAGCCATAAAAGGTAATCGCTTTAACGCCCATTTCTTTGGCAGCTAAAACGGTATCCATAATAAGGTCTGCACCTTTTTGATGCCCTTTTCCCATCTTTAAAGACTGCTCTTTGGCCCATCTGCGGTTTCCATCCGGAATAATCGCAATATGCTGGGGGATACGAGCACTATCAAGGGATTGCAGCTCTTCCTTAGAAAAAAACGTCATGTCTTCAAGACTTCCATGAATGCGCTTTGAGGAATATTGACTTTACCAATTTCCTTCATTCGCTTTTTACCTTTCTTCTGCTTTTCCCAAAGTTTGCGTTTACGAGTGATATCGCCGCCGTAGCATTTCGCAGTGACGTTTTTCGTTAACGCTTTAATCGTTTCTCGAGCGACGACTTTGCCGCCGATTGCGGCTTGAATAGGCACTTTAAACAATTGTTGCGGAATGACTTCACTTAGCTTTTCGCAAATGGCTCGACCCTTATGCTCCGCTTTTGTGCGGTGAACAAGCGTTGAAAAGGCATCAACAGGCTCTTCATTTACTCGGATTTCGAGCTTGATAATATCACTTTCCTCATATCCGTCGGGCTCATAATCAAATGATCCATAGCCGCGGGTGATCGATTTTAATTTATCATGAAAGTCGGTAATAATCTCATTCATGGGGAAACGATATGTTAACATAATTCTTTTAGCGTCGATCGTTTCAGTCTTTGTCAGCTGCCCCCGTTTATCCATACCTAGTGTCATAATTACGCCTAAATAGTCATTAGGAGCCAAAATATGACACTTTACATAAGGCTCTTCTACTCCATAAATTGTGGCAGGATCGGGATAATAAACCGGATTATCCACTTCTTTTACCGTACCATCATTGAGGGTAAACTTATAAATTACAGAAGGAGCAGTAGAAATAATATCGACATCGAACTCTCTTTGAAGCCTTTCAAACACCACTTCAAGGTGTAAAAGTCCTAAAAAGCCGCATCTAAAACCAAAACCTAAAGCTTGGCTAGATTCTTGTTCGATGTGTAAAGCGGAATCGTTTAGTTGGAGCTTAAGTAGGGCGTCTCTCAACAATTCAAAGTCGGAAGAATCAATCGGATAAATTCCGGCAAATACAACGGGGCTTACGACTTTAAAACCTGGCAACGAATCGGGCGACGGTGTTTTTTGAAGGGTGATCGTATCGCCTACTTTTACGTCTGCGGTATTTTTGATGTTGGCGATCATGTATCCCACTTCGCCCGCACGTAAACGCTCAACAGGAACTTCTTTCGGAGTGAATTTACCTACTTCGAGCACTTCAAAATTCTTATCGGTCGCCATCATTTTGATGAGAGAGCCTTTCGTAATCTCTCCGCTTATCAAACGAATGTAGACCATTACGCCTCTATAGGTGTCGTAATGGGAGTCAAAAACAAGCGCGCGTAAAAAGTTGTCGTCTCTAAGTTTTGGAGCGGGTACTAAACGAATAATATTTTCTAAAATCTCTTCGATTCCAATCCCGGCTTTTGCAGAACAAGCAACGGCATCTGAAGCATCTAGGCCAATGACTTCTTCTACTTGCTTTCGGCACCCTTCAACGTCGGCTGTCGGTAAATCAATTTTATTGATGACAGGTACAATTTCTAAGTTTCTTTCAACTGCAAGATGAACGTTTGCAAGCGTTTGCGCTTGAACCCCTTGCCCTGCATCGATGACCAATAGCGCCCCTTCGCAAGCGGAAAGAGAACGAGATACTTCGTAGGTAAAGTCGACGTGACCCGGCGTATCAATCAGGTTGATTTCGTAGGTATCCCCATCTTTCGCCTTGTAGTGCATGGTGACGGGGTGCGCTTTGATGGTGATGCCGCGCTCTCTTTCCAGATCCATGTCATCGAGAAGCTGCTCTTGCATTTCTCTTTTTTCCACCGTCTTGGTTATCTCAAGCAGACGGTCGGCGATCGTAGATTTACCATGATCGATATGGGCAATAATTGAAAAATTTCGTATTTTCTTGGGATCGTATTGAAACATTTGGAGTTAGTATAACTTATACGCTCGAATACCTCAATAAATCTCCCGTGCCCGTGCCCGCGTGCGTGCCCGTGCCCGATTCCCGTTAAACTTTGGAAGTACCGCCTGCTTTTCCTCTCCGTGCCCGCGTGCGTGCCCGTGCC
>JAGVJG010000101.1 GCA_020051235.1 Parachlamydiales bacterium
GATTTTAACCCCGCAAGAAATGGCCTTGGGGAGCGGGGGCGGAGCCCCGACAAGAACATTTGTTAGGGAAAAAGCTTTAGCTTTTTTCCTAACGACTCTCGAGTAGAAATCTTGTGAACTACGAGATGTTAATTTGGAATTAAACCCTTATTATGTGGCTGGAGGTTCACCCTGAGTCATTTGAACCATTCTAAGCACATTCAACACCTCATTAACCCACTCAATTCCTATCTTCGTAAATTGAGATGTTAATACCGTCCACCCCAATGTAACAATAAGTAGGCCCAGGAGAGATTTGAGCGCCATACCAAGGAAGGTAATTTGTACTTGTGGGGCGAGACGATTGGCAATGCCGAGGAAAAGATCGGTCATAAGCATGATGAGCAGGGCCGGTGTGGCGAGTTGAATGGAAACAACCATAACTCTGTTGAGCAGTTCAAACTGAAGCTTCCAAAAAGGGGTATCTTCCTTAAAAAACTCGGCACTTAAAAACTGATCGGGGGGAATAACATCGTAGGAATTATTGATGGCATCAATAAACATAAAGGGCGCATCGGCTTGAAAAAATACGACAATCAAAATGTAGTTAAATAACTGACCGAGTGGCGACGATTGGTTCTGAATAGTCGGATCGTTCACCATAAGAGCTGCGCCCCCTCTTTGGTGGTCAATAATGATACCTGCGTTTTGCACGATCGAAAAGGGGATAGAAACAATAAAGCCGAGTGTAAAACCGACCAAAATCTCTTTCATTAGGAGCATGACGGTATATAAATTGAATCCGATTTGAAGCGTTGTGACGGTAAGCAATTTCGGTAGAAATACAACGAAAAGTGAAAGGGCAAAAACGACTTTTACGGGATTCGGTAAAACCCTTGCTCCGAAGAAAGGGGAAAGCGCAATAATCGGAAGCATGCGGCAAAGAAATAAAAATAAAAGCGCGAGGGGACCGAGAGCCTCTCCTTCAGAAAGAGCGCTATTTATGAAAAGTTCAATATAACTGTTAGAATATGCACTAGGACCCAAAGGTCGCGATTCCTTTAAAGATTTGTGAAGAGAAAGACATGATTTGAGCGCCTAGCCATCCCCCCATAAACATTAGTGTTAAGGTTACAGCAATCAACTTAATGGTAAAAGAGAGCGTTTGTTCTTGAATCTGGGTGGCCGCTTGGAAGATGGAAACGAGAATACCAAAAAATAAGCTGATCAAAATAGGAGGTGCCGACAAGATCAAAATGAGTAATAGGCCTTGATAAGCATATTGCACGACTTGGGTCTGAAACATATAAAGCCTATTGCTTAAAGGTGTTTACAAGGCCATCAATCAACAACGTCCAGCCATCCAGCATCACGAGTAAGAATAATTTTAACGGCATCGATATGGTAACGGGAGATAACATCATCATACCCATAGCAAGCAAAACGTTTGAAGTTACAAGATCGATTACGAAAAAGGGAATATAAATAAGTACGCCGATTTCAAAAGCATCTTTCAATTGGCTAGTAATGTAGGCCGGAACCAAAATCATAAAGTCATCGGGTTTGACTTCGTCGCGGTGTTGTTCCGGAAGCGATTTTAAGCTCATGCCATAAAAAAGGGCTTGGTGTTTAGCAAGCGAGTTTTTCTTAAGAAATTCCCTTAAAGGCTCTTTCGCATCGTTTGCAATGGTCATAATGTAGGCCGATGATTCAGGCGCTACAAGTGAATCAGGCGCTTTCGTTTTTGCCATTGTTGCTTGAGCCGCGTCATACATTTTCATGACGGTCGGATACATGACAAATAGAGATAGCATAAAGGCAACGCCGTTGATCACCTGGTTAGGAGGCGCTTGTTGCACACCGAGAGCAGAACGCAAAAGAGACAAAACGATAACGATCTTTAAGAAGGAGCTTAAGATCATCACAATAAAGGGAAGAAGCGATAAAAGAGTAAGCGTTGTCGCTTGAGTAATTAAAGAGGGGCGTTTGAAGTTTTGAAACTGTTCAAAATTTTGAGGGGCGTTTGCCGCTTGAGCTTGAGCGGGTGTCTGTTTAGGGGGAGCGGTTCTATCAATCGATTTGACATCAACTGAAAATAGCGGGAAGGCGAAAGCGAGTATTAAAACAAAAAAAATCGAGCGAATCATGTGCTTTTATTTCCCTTAAACAAATTTTCAAACGCTTTTTCAAGTACGGCCCATTGATTTTCGAGTTTGGCGTTAATGATACCGCCTTCCGTTTCAATTACAACTCCACCGGGTTCGATGTCGGCGCGTTCTCTGATTTGGAAAACCTCTAATTGTTCAAAATAACTTTTGAGTTTATTTCTATTAGCATCAACTACGCTTTTTTCTTTAGGGCTTACATAAAGAGTGATTTTTTTATGAGTTGAAACGGCTTTAAGGCTCGATCCGATAATATCAATGATCGTATCTTGTCGATTTTCAAGTTCATGTCCCACTATCTTTTTTACGGCTTTTATTAATACGGGGACTAAAATCTTTTCGTAATCTTTTCTAACTTGTTTAATTTCGGCTTCTTGTTTTGCGATGAGTTCAAGCCAATTGTTAAAACCTTCTTGATAGCCTTCTTCGCGCGCGCTAGTTTTTTCAGCTTCAATTTCCTTGATGACATCCGCGCGATACTTTTCAGCATCTTCTTTAATTTTTGCGAGCATTTCATCGCCGCTCAGCGCTTTTGCAAGAGACTCTTTCTTGATTATTTTGCTATCTGCTTCTAGGTAGATTTCGCCATCATTAATTAAATCAAATAATTTTCTAGCCACGGTCCACCTTTCCAAGGAATTTAAGCGTTTCCAAAACCTGTTCAGTTAAAGTCGCAATAATATGAGGATTAATTTCTTCTGTTATTTCTTCGTCTAGAATGGCGCCCCGTCCTGTATCTAGAGTACGAGTTAAAATCCATTTCTTGTGGGGGCTTTCTTTAGCGAGTGCAAGATGAAGTCTTCTAAGGCCTCTTTTATGAATCCGATTGTCTAGTTCTTTTAGCTCGCCGTTCCAGTCACTTAAATCAAATTTAGGCGTTAGAATCTTTTCTTTTTGGTTTAAGAGGATTTTAAAATACTCAAGTTTTTTATTAGAGAGCTGGCCATAAATGGCTTTAAGAAGTTTGGTGTCGACGACCTTTTTCATTTCATGGGCAAGATCGTATAGACCTA
>JAGVJG010000016.1 GCA_020051235.1 Parachlamydiales bacterium
CTCTTCCGATCTATTTTGGATTGAGCAAAATTGTAGGATCCGGACTCCTTCTTTCTAGAACGTATAAAATGGTGGCCGACTCTCTTGCCACAACCGATCCACAAAAGTTAAATCCGTTATACCATTCCTTTTTGCAAAACTATTTATTTTTAGCTCCTGAGCAAAAGCGGCTCGACTCGCCTTATCAGGTCGATTATAAAGCGGATATTTATGCCTTTGGAGTGCTTGCTTACTATTTATTAACAAGTGACTATCCGGAAGGGATCTTTGAGGTGCCTTCAAATGGTGAATATAATTGGGAAAATCTGATTCGCGCGTGTATGCAAAACGATCCTGCGAAAAGGCCGGAATCGCTTTCGCAAGCATTTGAAAAAATGAACGCTCGGGTTGAATCTTATCAAGTTAATGCTCTTGAGAAAGTGGCGGCTCATGCAGGCTCTTTAAAGCCCATTATTCTCAGCCCTCGACTTGAGAGACCCACAACTGATCTAGATCCTGCACAATCACTTATTATAGATACGACTGTTAAAAAGTATGTCCCGGAAAAGAAAAACTCCGATGATATCAAACCGATACCAACGGATATGATCATTATCAATGGGGGAGAGTTTTCTAGAGGTTCAGTCGATGGCAATCGTGATGAAATGCCCCGACATACTATCATGCTGGCAAGTTTTGCAATTGATACCCACCCGGTTACTAACGAGCAATTTGTTCGCTTTCTAGAAGTCATGGGTGGTGAAAAGGATAGTAATCATAATGATATTATCCGGGTTCGCGATTCTAGAATTAAAAGAAGCGCAGGCAGACTGCTTATTGAATCGGGCTATGCTAAACACCCGGTAGTGGGAGTGACTTGGTATGGTGCAATTGCTTATGCTAAATGGCTAGGTAAACGTCTTCCTACAGAAGCTGAATGGGAAATTGCAGCTCGTGGAGGCCATGAGAGTGGTCTTTATCCAACAGGCGATGATATTGAAAAAAGCCAAGCCAACTTCTTTAGCTCGGATACGACTGCGGTAATGAGTTATGCACCGAATGATTTCGGTTTATTCGATATGGCCGGCAATGTCTACGAATGGTGCCAAGATTGGTATGGCTATAACTATTACGAATCTTCCATTCAAGAACCTGAAAATCCCCAAGGACCTATTCAAGGGGTCTATCGTGTGTTAAGAGGCGGATGTTGGAAAAGCTTAAAAGAAGATTTACGTTGCTCAAGACGTCATCGAAATAATCCTGGAACTGTTAATGGAACTTACGGATTTCGCTGTGCAGCGGATGTGGAATGAAACAACCCATTACAGTAATGTATGTCTGCTTAGGTAATATTTGCCGAAGTCCGGCAGCTGAAGAGATTCTTCGAAAAAAAGGCGCGGCAGCGGGTCTATCTGATGTTTTACATATTGAAAGTTCCGGTCTCGGTAGCTGGCATATTGGTTGTTTGCCGGATGCTCGTATGCGAGAAGCAGCCTCAAAAAGAGGTTACCAATTAGCGACTAAAGCCCAGAAGTTTTCGTCTAATCACTTTGCTCAATTCGATTATATTTTAGCGGCTGACGAGCATGTATTACATGAGTTGCTGGATATGGCAAATAGTCCTGAAGATAAAGCAAAAATTAGCCTAATCACTGCGTTTAGCCGCGAGTATCCTAATATCAATGTTCCGGATCCCTACTATAATGGCCAAGCCGCCTTCGAAGGTGTGCTGGATATCTTGGAGTCTTCTGTTGATGGGTTTATTGACCATCTAAGATCGAATAACTGATACCGTTTTGGGTAGTGATTGAATCCCACATAGGTTACTCATCTAAATAAAGGTTAAGCGAAGGTAATAAGCGAAGATTAGTAATTTCTTCGTCGATTAGTTGGTTCCTATGAAGACGTAATTCTATTAACGAAGTCATTCTGCCAAGCCCCGCAGCACCTGCACTAGTTATTTTAATTCCACGTAATTCTAAGTGAGTAAGCGACGTCATAGAGGCAAGCTGGATAAGTCCTTTATCGGTTATTGGGGTGTTAGATAAGTTCAGGGTAGTAAGCGAAGTCAAAGGGAAAAGTTGAACAATCCCCGTATCGGTTATTTGAGTGCGATTGAGATTTAAAGATGTTAGCGTATTCAGAGAGCGAAGATTTGTAATTCCCTCATCGGTTATTTGAGTATAAAAAAGGTTTAATGTCATTAACGAAGAAAGAGAGTGAAGGTGGGTAAGCCCCGCATCGGTTATTTGATTACGAGATAGATCTAAAGTTGTAAGCAAAGTTAGAGAACTAATAGGCGCGAGTCCAGCATCTGTTATTTGAGTGCCCGATAGATTTAAAGTTGTAAGTGATGTAAGAGAGCTCACAGGTCTAAGTCCTTCATCAGTTATTTCAGTGCCAGATAGAATTAAAGTTTTAAGTGAAGTCAGTGAGCTAAGATGCGTAAGTCCAGTTATATTAGTACCGGAAAGATTTAAAGTTATAAGAGAAGTTAAAGTACTAAGATTTTCAAGCCCGGCATCAGTTAATGTTGAACCATGAAGGCTCAAGTTTCTCAGTAAAGGTAGTGAACGAAGATGAACAAGTTGAGTATCGATTATTTGACTACTATATATAGTCAAAACTTTAATTGATGAGGGTAGATTCTTAAGTGAATCTTCAGATAGATTTGAGATATTTAATAGTGACAATTTTTGTAGACCGGACAGTTTTTTTATTCCGTTTAAAACAGCCACACTAAGATTGCTTTTAAAGGTTAGGACACTAACTTTTTCCTTTTCAAATTTTTGGATTAGCGCTTCTGGATCCTCGGCTTCTAAAAGTATCTTTCCAAAATAGTTGCTAAGATTTTCATCTATAATGTCATTAAATAGAGGAGGTGGTAGCGTCTGAAGTGCCTTGTTTAGTGTAAATGCCTTCTCTAAATCTTCAGGACGTAAGGAGTTCGCTGTTTCTATTATCTGGTTCTTCAAATTCTCAAGTAATTTTTTGCAATCTAAATAGCTTGCACATTTTATAAGTTCGATATCGATTTCGTTTGAGGCGGAGTCGGGGCTATAAAGTTTTTTTAGCAATTCTTCAAATGTCTTTTTATTTATTAAAATAAAAGCAATCTCTCCTTGCGCGTCATCAGTCATATCTCTAATGGTTATTGAGTCTTTTTTTAGAGCTTCAAATACATCCTGAGAAATTTCAATTTCGCCATCGGATAAATCAATTTTGATCTTCTTTTTCTGATCTAAATGAGGGAAAATTGAGTAAATTATTTTAGCGGCTTTTAAATAATCCAATCCGTTTTTTTGATCGGAGAGAAGTTTATAGCTTTTGACGTCAGCACCTTGAGAAGTTTCTGATTTTATCTTTTCGACTTGAGACTTAATTTTCTCATTGAAAGGATCTTTGTTGGTTTCTGGCAGAGTGCCCTTAGAGTTTACACTAGAAGAAGAAATTGGGTTGACCATATTTCTATTATAAAACGATATGAATATGATTTGAAATTCATTGTAACGTATCTATTTTAAAATAAATAGTTTGTAGATTTGTTTAATTTTTAATTAAGATTTTTGCTGTACTTCGGGGACCGGCACTTAAGGCGGGCACGGAATTAACACACAGGTGGAAACCAAAGTATAGCGGGAATCGGGCACGGGCACTTTACGCGGGCACGGGCACGAAACTATTCGCTTTAATTCGCGGATTTCTTATTCTATATTCCTTATGAAATTACTTTTATCGAAGCCCAGAGGCTTTTGTGCAGGCGTTGAACGTGCGATTGAAACCGTAGAGAAAGCTCTTAAATTATGGGGCAAACCGATCTATGTTAAACACGAAATTGTACATAATCGTCACGTTGTTGATGACTTAAAAGCAAAGGGTGCGATTTTCATAGAAGATTTAAGCCAAGTGCCCGAAGGGGAGCGTCTTATTTATTCGGCTCACGGAGTTTCACCTGCGGTAAGGGAAGAGGCTAAGAAGCGTAATTTGATTGAAATTGACGCGACTTGTGGTTTAGTAACCCGAGTTCACTCAGCGGTTAAGCGATTTGCTGCAATGGGTTATAATATTGTTTTAATTGGCCACAAGAATCACGTTGAGATTATCGGTACTGCCGGCGAAGCGCCTAATGTAACAACCATTGTTGAATCAAAATCTGATGTTGATAAACTAACATTTACTGAATCCGATAAAATATTTTACATTACTCAAACTACCCTTAGTTTAGATGATGTAAAAGAGATTACCGACGCTTTAATTGAAAAGTATCCTCATATTGAAACATTGCCCAGCTCATCCATCTGTTATGCGACGACTAACCGTCAGATGGCCCTTCGTGAAATCACCGATCAAACCGATCTCGTTTTGGTGGTGGGAGACCCTACTTCCTCCAATTCCAACCGGTTAAGAGAAGTAGCTCATATAAGAGGCGTTCCTTCCTATCTAATTAATAATGAAATGGAAATAAAGCCTGAATGGTTAAACGGTGTTAAAATCATCGGTTTAACGGCAGGGGCTTCTACCCCGGAAACGGTCGTTCAGCGTTGTATCGAGCGTTTAATGGACCTGGGGGTGACCGAAGTTGAAGATGTCGTTTTCATTCAAGAAGACGTCGTTTTTCAGCTTCCAAAAGCGGTCCTCCAAGTCGCAAATTGATAGCTTGCAAAAGTGTCACTTTTTTGATATACTAACACTATATTTTTAATAAAAAAGTTGATGGCTCGCACCGCTAAAAATTACGACGGAACCGCGTCTACAAATAAGCTCTTTAAAGACCTTTTGCCTAAGGAGCTTTCCTCCATCCAAAATCAGTTTAAAGATCGTCCCGACTTAGTGCTTGCCTCATGGCCTTCTATCATTGGAGCCATACACGCTCCTATGACCGAAGCGCATTCCTTTAAAGAAGGAATTTTAACTGTTAAAGTAAAAAATTCTTCGTTATATAGCTTGCTCAAGAAGCATGAAGAGAGTAAGCTTCTGGCGAAGCTTAGAAGCCAATTTCCTAACCTGTTAATCCGAGCGATTAACTTTCGGATGGGATAGTTTAAGGAGGTTGACTGTGACAAGTGATACATTAAAAGAAGCGCAGGATATCGTGAAAGAATATAATGCCAGTTCCATTACCGTTTTAGAAGGTTTGCAAGCCGTTCGTGAACGTCCCGGTATGTACGTAGGGGATACTTCAACAAATGGTCTTCATCAACTCGTTTATGAAGTGGTCGATAACTGCATCGATGAAGCGATGGCCGGCTACTGTTCTGCTATTTGGGTAACCATTCAAAAAGACGGCTCCATTTCCATTGAAGATAATGGTCGCGGAATTCCTATTGAAGTTCATGATAAGGAATCCAAAAAGCAAGGTAGACAAGTCACCGCTTTAGAAGTCGTAATGACGATTCTTCACGCCGGGGGTAAATTCGATAAAGATACTTATAAGGTATCCGGCGGTCTTCACGGGGTGGGTGTTTCTTGCGTTAATGCCCTTTCTAGAAAACTCGTTGTAGAAGTCCATAAAAACCACGAACACTATTCGATGGAGTTCTCTCAAGGAAAACCGGTCTCCGCTCTTACAAAAATAGGTAAAACTGACAAGCGCGGAACGATCGTTACTTTCTGGCCTGATGAAACCATCATGCAAGTTATTGATTTTGACTATGACATATTAGCAAAACGTCTTCGTGAGCTTGCCTTCCTTAATAAAGGGATCAATATCTACTTTAGCGATGAAAGGAATGATGATCGTGATGATATTCACTTCCATTACGAAGGCGGTCTAGTTTCCTTCGTAAGCTATCTTAATGAAAATAAAACCGTTCTCTTTCCCACACCTGTGTATTTTAAAGGTTCGAAGCCAGGGGATGATGCTCCGGTTGAATTTGAAGTCGCCATGCAATGGAATGATGGTTATAACGAACACATTTTCTCCTATGTAAATAACATTGCAACGCGTCAGGGGGGAACTCATTTAACCGGCTTTTCCACTGCCCTTACTCGAGTTTTAAATCAGTTCATTAAAAATAAAAATCTTCTCAAATCGGATAAAATCCAGATTTCCGGGGAAGATATGAGAGAAGGTTTAACGGCCGTTATCTCTGTAAAAGTTGCAAATCCCCAGTTCGAAGGGCAAACGAAGCAAAAGTTAGGTAATACGGATGTTGGCTCGATTGTTCAACAGATCACCGGTGAAGATTTAGCCATATTCTTAGATAAAAATCCTGTTGTCGCTAAAACAATCGCTGAAAAAGCGATCTTGTCAGCGCAAGCGAGAGAAGCCGCTCGAAAAGCCCGTGAACTTACCCTTAGAAAATCGGTATTAGATTCAGCAAGGCTCCCAGGTAAGTTAACCGACTGTCAAGAGCGCGATCCAAAACATTGTGAGATTTATATTGTTGAGGGAGACTCTGCGGGAGGTTCGGCGAAAGGGGGAAGAGATAGACGCTTTCAAGCTATCTTGCCCATTCGTGGTAAAATCTTAAACGTTGAAAAAGCCCGTGTTGAACGAGTTTTACAAAACAATGAAGTGGGAACCATTATTTCTGCGTTAGGTTGCGGGATTGGAACCGATAACTTTAATCTAGAAAAACTCCGATATCACAAAATCATCATCATGACCGATGCTGACGTCGACGGTTCGCACATTAGAACGCTTCTGTTGACATTCTTCTATCGTCATATGCCACAGCTAGTAGAGAATAATTTTGTATATATCGCCCAACCTCCTTTATATAGAGTCGCCCGTAAAAAACAGTTCAGATATATCCATAGCGAAAAAGAGATGGATGATTATCTACTTGAGCTTGGCCAATCTGATTTGAAAGTAGAGCTCAAAGGTAAGCCTCTTGCAACATCAGAATTAAAGAATTTGGTTTTGACGATTCTTGATATTGAGCTGCTCATTCATCGCATTGAAAGAAAGGGAATTTCGTTCCGCGAGTTTTTAGCGACACGAAATGAAAATGGTGAGCTTCCTCGCTATCAAATAACCTTGTCAAGCGGACCTCGGTTTGTTTATTCGCCAACGGAATTTGAAACGCTCCGAAAAGATGATGAAGCAAATCAAAGAAAGCAATTTGAAGAAACGCTCGCTTCCATTCCAGAAAATGAGCGAACAGAAGAGATGAAGGTATTTAAACCTCACCGCCTTCATTTTGTTGAGCTATTTGAAGAAGATGGCCTCAACAGCATCCTTAAGAAACTGGCTGCATTCAACCTGAAGCTTGAGGATTACTTCTTGGCGGATGGGGGACTCGGTCATATTATTGACGGAAGTACAAGCGAGCCGTTCTTCTTATTAAAAGAGTTGATTGATGCCATTCGCGAAAATGGTAGGAAAGGCTTAGAAATCCAACGTTATAAAGGTTTGGGCGAGATGAACGCCGACCAGCTTTGGGAAACCACGATGGATCCAACTGTAAGAACTTTGATTCGTGTAACACTGCCTGATGCGATTGCAGCGGATCACGTGTTTACAATGTTGATGGGCGAAGATGTTCCTCCAAGAAGAGCCTTCATTGAGCACCATGCACTCTCCGTAAAGAATCTGGACGTATAAAGAGGACGTATGAACTATCCACTCGATCAAAATATCCTTCCGCGCAATGTAGAAGAAGAGATGAAAGAGAGCTACATGCGCTACTCTATGTCGGTCATCATCTCACGTGCACTGCCCGATGTACGAGATGGTTTAAAGCCATCCCAACGACGTATTTTGTACGCGATGCGTCAACTTAACTTGACTCCAGGCGCCAAACACCGTAAATGCGCAAAAATTTGCGGTGATACGTCCGGGGATTATCACCCACACGGTGAGCAAGTTATTTATCCGACCCTCGTTCGTATGGCTCAGCACTGGTGCATGAGGTATAAACTCGTCGATGGCCAAGGTAACTTCGGTTCGATTGACGGAGATATGCCCGCTGCGATGCGTTACACCGAAGCAAGGCTTACATCGGCTGCAATCCATTTGATGGATGATCTTGATAAAGATACTGTCGATCTCATTTCGAACTATGACGAAACGAAAAAAGAGCCTACCGTATTCCCTTCAAAGTTTCCTAACCTTCTTTGCAATGGATCATCAGGTATTGCAGTGGGTATGGCAACAAACATCCCTCCGCACAACTTAAATGAATTAATTCAGGCAACTTTCCTTGTTCTTGACAATCCGGCAACAACGATTGAAGATATCATGAAAGTAATGCCAGGTCCTGACTTTCCTACAGGCGGCGTAATTTGCGGTTATAGAGGGATCAAAGAGGCGTTTCATACCGGTCGGGGTAAAATTCTACTACGAGGAACACTACATACAGAAGAGAATGCCGATCAACCCGATCGTACAAGAATTGTCATCGATGAAATTCCCTTTAACATTCAAAAATCGCGTTTAATCGAACGAATTGCCGAATTGATTAATGAAAAGACGTTAAACGGCATTTCCGACATCCGCGATGAGTCTGATAAAGATGGTATGAGAATTGTTATCGAGTTAAAACGTAACGAGATCCCAGAAGTAACCATTAATCAGCTTTATAAGTACACCGATATGCAGGTGACTTTCGGTTGCAATATGCTTGCCCTTGATAAAGGTCTTCCGCGTACGCTTAACGTTAAGCAAATGATCCAATTGTGGATCGAGCACCGTATTGAGGTTGTCCGTCGCCGTACTCGTTTTGAGTTAAATAAAGCGGAAGCTCGTGCACATATTCTCGAAGGGTATTTAAAAGCGATTGATCATCTTGATGAAGTCGTTAAAATTATCCGTAATTCAGACAATCGTGATCAAGCACGTGAAGCTTTAAAAGCTCGTTTTGGATTCTCTGAGAAACAAGCTGTCGCAATTTTAGATTTACGCCTTTATCAATTGACTGGCCTTGAACACGAAAAGATTAATGATGAATATCAAGAGCTTCTCAAGAAAATCGACTATTTTAAAGCCGTTTTAGCTTCTGAAGCCATGGTGCGTGACATTATTAGGGAAGAGCTCGGTGATGTTCAGAAAAACCAAAAATCAGAAAGAAGAACACAGATCATTGCCGCTGAAGGCGAAGTGAACATGGAAGATTTAATTGCCAATGAAGAGGCAATTATTATTATTTCTGAAGATGACTACATCAAACGTATGCCTGTCAATCTCTTTAGGGAACAAAGACGTGGCGGTGTAGGTGTCACTGGAACGCAATTGAAACGCGAAGAAGATGCGATTAAAGGTTTATATGTCGCGTCTACTCACGATTATCTCTTAATCTTTACAACTCTCGGTCGTGTATACTGGCTAAAAGTATGGCAAATTCCTGAATACGGTCGTGCCGCAAAAGGAAAACCGCTCGTTAACTTGTTAGAAGATATTCGTCCTGAAGAGAAGATTGCGACCGTATTACAAGTTAGATCTCTTACAGAAGAAGCATATATTGTATTCGCTACTCAGAAAGGTACGGTTAAGAAAAGCCGCTTAGATGAGTTCTCGAACGTTCGTCGTAAAGGGGTCCATGCTATCGAGCTTGATGAAGGCGATCATTTAATTGCGACTCGTCTCGTTCACCAAGGTGAACAAGTGATGATCTTCACCTATAAAGGGATGGCTGTTCGCTTCGATGAAGAAAAAGTTCGTCCGATGGGAAGAACCGCTCGCGGGGTTCGTGGTGTTACACTTAAAGATGAGCAAGATTACGTAATCAATGCGGAAGTTGTAAAAGGGAACGAAAGTATTCTCGTCGTTTGCGAAAATGGTTTTGGTAAGCGATCGGCTGTTGAAGACTTCAGACAAACGAATAGAGGCGGCGTAGGTGTTCGTTCAATTATTGTAAGTGAAAGAAACGGAAACGTTGTTCAAGCGCTTAGAGTTGAAGATACCGACGGTATTGTAATGATATCTGCTAAAGGTCAAACGGTTCGTATCTCTATGGCTGATTTAAGAGTCATGGGAAGAAATACCCAAGGGGTAAAAGTCGTGAACTTAAAAGACGACGATTATCTGCTCGCTGTACAGAAAGTAAAAGCTGAGATAGTAGCTCCAAACGGTGAAACTCCTCCTCAAGTGATAGAAGGCGATGGCAAATAAAGGATTATTTATTTCCTTTGAAGGCGGTGAGGGGGCAGGTAAGTCGACCCTCATCCATAAAATTGCCGATTGGCTTCGATCAGAAGATAGAGAAGTTATTGAAACCCATGAGCCGGGGGGCACTGCCCTTGCAGGCGATATTCGTAAACTACTCTTAGAAAAACCCGCGGTTGCTCCTAAAACAGAGTTACTTCTCTTTTTAGCGGCTAGAGCGGAACACGTTCATGATGTGATCATCCCCGCTTTAAATGAAGGCAAAATCGTTCTTTGTGATCGTTTTCAAGATTCTACCGTTGCTTATCAAGGCTTTGCCCGTAATTTAGGGGTAAAGGAAACGCTTGAGCTCTGTGAATATGCATCGGGGGGTCTTGAGCCAAGCCTTACTCTCTATCTAGATATTCCTCCTCAGATTGGACTTGAGCGTGCTAAAAAAGCGACCAAGCGAGAAAAAACCGATCGCATGGAAGCCGAAAAATTAGAGTTTCATGAAAAAGTTCGAAAGGGGTTTCTCTCGCTTGCCGAAATGTTTCCTCAAAGGATTCGTCTGATTGATGCAACAAATAGTGCAGAAGTGGTATACCAGACAGCGGTACAACAGATTAAAACCCTTTTATGAAAACAGCTCAAACCCTTCTATTCACCGGAAGATCTAGTGCGACTCTTGAAGAGGCCGCACTTAAAAGAGCGTCTGAAATTGTAAAAGGGGAGCAGACCAATCACCCCGATATTTCGATAATTAAGCCCGAAGGAAAGCTTGCCCTTCATTCTGCCGATAAAATCCGGGATATGATTGATCAAGCCTACATCCCCCCGTTTCAAAGTAAGCAACGAGTTTTTATTTTGCTCGAAGCCGATAAGATGTGGCCTGTTTCCGCAAACACACTATTAAAGACCTTGGAAGAACCTCCTTCGACGACGGTTTTCATATTGACCAGTTGTCATAAGGAAAGAATTCTTCCCACTCTTCTTTCTCGATGCCAAACCGAATATTTTGAAATAGAAAAAGAAGAACTCTACCAAAATGAACATCTCGATAAGATTTTGTCGAAGCATTCATATTCGAATGCGATGGATTTTTTCGACGATGTAAAATCCCTTAGTCACTATTTAGATCAATTTCGTAAAGGCGATCCTGTTTCTTCCTCTGATTTAACGGCCGTTCAAAAGGAACAGCTGGAAAAAGAGGCGGAAGGAATGCGCCAGCTTGTATTTCAAGAAGAGTTGTCTAAAGTATTCGATACCATTGCCCGTTATCACGTCACTCAGTTAGATAAAGCCCTGAAACTAATCCAAGAGGCAAAACTTAAGCGGGAACGTTCCTGCAGCCTTACTTCGATTTTTGAATCGCTTTTTATCAAACTGGGTTATCTGAATGACTGATCGATCCATTGTAAAGTTAAAGAACGGTAAGCTTCTATTCGGCTGGGGTGAAAGAATGGAGCTTAATGAACCTTCTTTGACATACCCTTGTTGGTTTCAAACCGACTTTTTTCTTAAAGAGAAAAGATGGTATTCACATCCTTTTTATGCAGTCGTAGATTCTAGCGAATTTCTGTTGAATGAAGGAAAAAAACGAGCCGATTGGCAGCCCATAAAAGGCTTTGAGCCTTTCTTCAATGAATCAAAAGGCGCTATCATCGCGAAAAAACTCGATAAGATCGTTCCTTATACTTATCAAGAGGCGAATTTTACGCCGAACGCTCCTTTCATGTTAAATCATCTCCTTCAGAATAACCAAGATCTATATTTGTACGGTTCTTGGAATGATGAAGAAGGATTTTTGGGAGCGACTCCTGAAATGCTCTTTGAAATTCATGAAAATAAAATATGGGTTTATGCGGTTGCAGGCACTGCAGCTGCGTCTGAACTGTTTACCATGAAAGAAGTGGATGAACATAATTGGGTGGTTAAAGGTATTCAAGACCGTTTCAAAAGCTATGGAACTTTAACCATACATCCAAGAGAAGTTCGACCCTTCCACACCTATTTCCATTTAGTAACTCCGATCGAATTTTTGGGTGCAAAGAATCCGTCTTTTAATGAGCTTGTTGATATTTTGCATCCCACACCAGCCCTTGGTTCGTATCCAAAAGAGCAGGGTGAAAAGATGTTGAAACGATGGGATGAAATCATTGAAAGAGGCATTTACGGAACCCCCTTTGGCTATATGTTTAATGGGGAAGCACGCGCGTATGTTGCCATCCGCAATATTCAATGGAAGGATGGAATTTCTCGAATTTTTGTCGGATCCGGGGTAACTTCTAGCAGCCAATACGAACAAGAGTGGAGTGAAATATGTCTCAAAGCGGAATCGGTGAAAGAACTCTTGGGGGTTTAGCCCTTGCCCATTCAGCCATTCAACAACTCATTGATTATGGCGTTCGTGAATTTGTCATTGCTGCAGGTTCACGCAATCAACCCTTTGTCAATGTTTTAAAAAACGATACGCAATTTAAGAAATGGTACGGTTTCGAAGAACGCTCCTGCGCATTCTTCGCTTTTGGTAGGGCGCGTCAAACTAACCGTCCTGTGGCCGTTATTACCACTTCGGGTACGGCGGCAGGTGAGTTGTTAACGGCGACGATGGAAGCCTACTATACATCAGTACCGCTTGTCTTATTAACAGCCGATAGGCCGATTGATTGTCGCCATGCTAACACTCCTCAGACGTGTAATCAGGAAAGATTATTCGGCATTTACGCTCAATTTATTGATTATGATGAACCCAAAGCTTTTGAATGGGATTTAAGAGGCCCTCTTCATTTGAATGTTTGCTTAGAAGAACCCAGTCGCTCCTTTATCGATACGCCTCCCTTTACCGAGCAGCAAGTTTATTTCCGTAAACCTCTAGATTCGGATTATGTAAAACTAGAGCACTTTTATAATTGCGTGAATAATCCGCTCGTCATTGTGTCTACCTTATATGAGACAGTTTCATTAAAATCGTTTTTGTTAAAATTGAAAGCACCTCTTTACATTGAAGCTCTATCCCACTTGAGAGAGGATCCTGATTTACATCCCTATTCAGTAACTACTCCAACCTTAGAGGGAGTTGATGGGGTTTTAAGAATTGGAGGTTTGCCGACCCACCGTATTTGGCGGGACTTAGATACTAAAAATATTCCTGTGTTATCGATAACCGAGAATCCCTTTATTGGATTAAGACATGGGGATTTCATCCATGCAAATATTGAACCCTTCTTCAAATCGGCTCCTGTAAGAACTTATAATAAAACGGGTAATCCGCAATCGATTAGCCTTAATAAAGAAGAAGCCGCCATTCGTTCTATATCGGAGTGGGCTCCTACTGACAGTTTAATCTATTTAGGAAACTCGCTTCCGATCCGAGAATGGGATAAAGCAGCGACCCTAGAGCAAAAAGATTTCAAGATTTTTGCAAATAGAGGTTTGAATGGGATTGATGGACAGATTTCCTCCTTTCTAGGATTGGTCGATCCAAATAAAACAAATATCGGTATTTTTGGTGATTTGACAACTTTATACGATCTTCAAGCGTTATGGTTTTTGAGTACGATGGAAGCTGAAAACATACAGATTATCGTGATCAACAATAGTGGCGGTATGATCTTTGAAAAGATATTTGGCGTTGAGGAAATGCTAAATAGACACGCTTTAAATTTCAAAGGTTGGGCAGATCTCTTTAAACTTGAATATTCAAACGAACTTAAATCCCCTTATGGAAGAAAAATCATTGAGCTTATCATCTAATATTTTACATGGTTTTTTAGGCCTTCCAAGCGATTTCAATTTCTTGAACGGTACCGCTCACGCTATAAAGCCTGCTTCATCAATGGATGAGTGGGCTATAAAATTTAATAAAACAACTACGGGCTCTACTTTAATCGGCTATTCAATGGGAGGAAGGCTCGCCCTTCATGCCTGGAAGCAAGATCCTACCAGATGGAAAAAGCTGATTCTGATTTCCACGAGTCCGGGACTTGCTCCCAAAGAGAGAGAAGGGCGCTTAATCAATGATTATAAATGGGCCGAACGATTTGAAAAAGACGACTGGGACCACGTTGTTCGTGATTGGAGTAATCAAGAGGTTCTTAAATCCTTTAATGTTCCAAGAAGTGAAGAGGATTTTAATAGAAATGACCTTGCTGAAATGATGAGGAACTTTTCAGTTGCGAAACAGGAAATCATCGAGCCCAATGCAATATGGATAGTAGGGGAGAATGATCAGAAACTAAGGGAAAGAATCTCTCATTTAAATCCTATTGTGATTCCCAAAGCAGGCCATCGCCTACCTTGGGAAGCTCGGAAAGAATTAAAATCAATTATTTCTGATGTTCTTGAATTTTAGAACGAAGCTGTTGAGCATATTTGGGGAATTCAGCTTCTAAATGTTGAGCCAAATTTTCAGCTGCAACAATAGAGGTCTCTTTTCCAAAATGAGCTAATACATCAATAACAGCAATTTTCGCGTTCAATTTGCTTGCATATTCAGGAAGTTTTTTAGCTAAGATAGTAGCCTTCTCAAACGCTTTTTCTTTATCAATATCGAGGGTAGAGAGCATATCGAATACTTCTACTTTGTCTCTAATTGACTTGGCTAGATCTGGATATTCTTTTTCAAGGTCTGCTGCTTGTCTATTAGCCCCTTCAATTTTAACGCTAACATATATCTCTTCCTCTAATTCTCTTAAGGTAGTACTGGTTAGGTATTGGGGTTTAACTTTCAAAGCTTCTTGATGGTATTTAGAATCTTTTAAATATATCGTAAATGCATTATCGGTCTGCCCCCATTTCATGTAACGACTGTGAACTCGCATATTTGACATTAGGCGATACATTTCTAGGGCGTATTCTTCTGTTTCTTTCCTTCTTGGAAGTTCAATGATTACAGAGGAAGCAGCGTCCGCATTATTTTGAGTAAGGTAGTGCACGGCAATGTATTTCACTGCAGCAAAATATAATGGGGAATTTTTATCTACGAATCCCTCAAGATAGGTTTCAATTGGATCGATTGACGGTTTATATCTAAGAAAATGAAGCAAATAGGCTTGAGATTCAGCTACATTCCACTTTAAATTAGTTATGTAATCTCTGAATTCAACAAAACTATCGCGGAAGTTGGGTTTATGATATAAATAGCTCAAAAAATTAATAGCTGCTATTAGATCGTTTCTTTTAAGACAATCGTCGAAATACTGATATATGAGTGGGATTCCCTCTTTTAATTCTAATGAGAAAATTTCTATTAGGACAAGGCGATTAAGATCTTCGACAGCCTCTTTTGCGGCAGGGGACTCGGGACATTCTTTTTCGTAAACGGCTCTTAATTCTCTTGCTGTTTCAGCTAAATTTCTACTCGCGATAGCTTGGCTTACTTTTGTGCTAAAATAATCGCGGATAATAAATTCTCTAGTTAAGGAACATAGTTTAGTGATTTTATTTAGTAATGCACTATTAAAGGAATAAGTTGGGAGAAGTACATAAAGCTCAACAGCCTGCTCAGGGTATTCGTTTGCAATGCTATCGGCAAAACTTTCGCATTTCCCATCTACATCTGTTCCATCTTTTTTTATTAAAGCAGCAAAGTTTCTTTGCTTATGATCAACGATCTTTTGTTTGGCTTTTGCATAACTTTCACTCGAACGGTCCATGTAAGTAAGAATCTGTTCTAACCTATTTACATCAACATCAGGTTTAGCAAAATATGTCATGAAAAGCGTATAGCCAAGTTCAGACCTCTCTTTTTCATAATTGATAAAAGGTAGACTATCAAAAGCAAAATCTAATTCGTTTTTGTCCATTGCTTCAGTTATAGCATGTCGAATAGAGCGCATAAAGTAATCTGAGTTGAAGCAAAGTAATCCGATCACTTGCAAAGCCTGTACAAATTGTTGCTTTTCAACGAGTTTTTTTGCTGTATATTCTAGTGTGTATTCTTTAGCATTTCGCTCTTGCAAAACATTCAATAAATCTGGATCATCGAGAATGTCTTCCACACTTTTTTCGCATTCTTTCTCGTAATCATATATTTTTTGCTTAAGGCGTTTTAGGTCATCTCCTGAAACATTATCAAGCATTCTATCTGCTGCAATAGGATCGCCTTCTGCCAGTAAAGACTCCGCTATCTTTACGAAATCCTCTTTCGGAGGGTCGATAACGACGCCGACTTTTACATATTGTTTTTCTTGAATTTGCTTATTCAATTTTAGAATTTGATCATATTCGGTATTGATGCAAAAAAGATGTTTAACAAATTCTAAAATCTTGGCAATGAGCCCTCTTTTAGCTTCATATTTATGTTTAATCGCGAGAGCGGTTGTATGTACGTGAAGTGTAATCTCTTTATCAGAAAGATCCGGATTTGCCGAATACTGAACATTCGTAGCAGAAGCTAAAAACTTAAGCGCATTAAATGCTTTTCCACTTTTGGCTTCTAGATGTTCAGGTTTAACCTCTACGAAAAGGCCCGTTGGTTTTTCAAGAAAATGATAATAATTGCTCATATGGCTTGTGACTATAACAAAAGAATATGAAAGGAACAATAGCTGCAATAAGGTCTAAAATATAATTAGGTAGTCTTGTTTTCTTTAGAAGGGATAAAGCTTTTTAATTCTTCTACAATTTCTTTTGCTGTAGGGGAATCAGGGAAATCTTCATGATATAATTTTTCCACTATTTTTGCATCCTCTACAAAATTTGAACCGGCTTTTACAGTTTCGGATAATGTACTAAAATATTTTCTTAAAAAAAGTTCCTTCCTTAGAGTATCTATATCTACAATATATTGTTTTTCTTGAATTTGCTTATTCAATTTTAGAATCTGATCGTACTCGGTAGTGATGCAAAATAGATGTTTTACAAATTCAAGAATTTTGGCTATGAAGCCTCTTTTAGCTTCATATTTCTGCTTTATTGCGAGGGCGATTGTATGTACATGAAGCGTGATTTCTTTATCTGAAAGATCTGGAATTGAAGGGTAATGCACCTTCGTGGCATTTGCTAAAAATTTTAGAGAGTTAAATGCTTTTCCACCTTTTATTTCTGAGCGCACAGGTTTAATTTCTATGAAAAGGCCTGCAGGATTTTCAAGAAAATGATAGTAATTGCCCATAGGGCCTATCATGATATCAAAGGTATTTGATACTAACAATAGCTACCGAAGTAGCTTTTGAGGGGTCTAGATTATATTGGAAACGTTCTAGCCGTTAAAGTCAGTTTGGGTGAATCCGCCTTTTAAATTTATTAGAAAGAGTTGATCAAACTAATTTTTTCTCAATTTGATGTTTTGGAAAAAGGGGTTTTGTCGTTATAAAGTTTGCGTATGACATGGCAAACGATTAAGAAATTTCAAGATATCAAATTTGAGAAGCTCCCTGAAGGGATTGCAAAAATTACTATCAATCGGCCCGAGGTAAGAAATGCCTTTCGTCCCGAAACGGTAAAAGAAATGGAAGAAGCCTTCCGTATGGTCCGCGAAGATTCAGAAATCGGAGTGGTAATTTTGACCGGCGAAGGAAAAGAAGCTTTTTGTTCGGGCGGCGATCAAAGGGTTCGTGGGGATAAAGGGTATGTGGGTAAAGATGGAACGCCCCGATTAAATGTCCTCGATTTACAAAAGTTAATCCGTTCGCTCCCGATACCCGTCATTGCTGCGGTGGCCGGGTATGCCATCGGCGGGGGACATGTATTACACGTAGTTTGTGATTTAACCATTGCCGCTGACAATGCGAAGTTTGGACAAGTGGGTCCTAAAGTCGGTTCATTTGATGGTGGATTTGGTTCTAGTTATCTAAGTCGTATCGTAGGCCAGAAAAAAGCACGCGAAATATGGTATTTATGTCGTCAATATAATGCGAAAGAAGCATTGGATATGGGACTCGTGAATGCCGTCGTTCCTTATGATAAACTCGAAGAAACGACGCTTGAATGGTGTCATGAAATACTAAAGCATTCACCCCTTGCCCTGCGTTGTTTAAAATCTGCATTTAATGCCGATTGCGATGGTCAGGTCGGAATTCAGGAGTTAGCTGGCAATGCCACGCTTCTTTATTACATGAGTGAAGAAGCCCAAGAAGGAAAAAATGCTTTCTTAGAGAAGAGAAAACCTAACTTTAAACAATTTGCTCGAGTTCCATAATTATGAATATCCAGCAATGTGTCATTAATACTTTTAGGCCAAAAACATTAAGTGCTTCCTTTGTACCCGTTTTAGCGGGTACGTTTTTATTTTCCGGACACTTAAATCCGCTTGTAATGTTGTCACTTTTGCTAACGGTTATCTGTTTGCAGATGGGAACTAACTTTATTAATGATGCTTTGGATTTTACAAAAGGGGCCGATAACGAAAATCGTATAGGCCCTTTAAGGATGGTTCAAGCGGGAGTTCTTTCGCAAAAACAGGTCTACCAATTTGGCTTGCTCTTTTTTGCGGCTTCTTTAGTAACTGCCATTCCTTTTATCGAAGTAGGGGGATTGTTATTCGCTGTTTTGCTTATCTTTTCGATCGGTCTCGGTTATTGTTACACGGGCGGTCCCGTACCTATTGCCTATAGAGGTTTAGGAGAATTGTTTGTATTTGCATTTTTTGGAATTGCCGCAACCGTATCAGCTATCTACTTACAAATTCATACCATTCCTTTCATGGGTTGGATAGCAGGCTCAATTATCGGCTTTCATTCTTGTGTAATGATTTCAGTAAATAACTTAAGGGATGTGAAAGGGGATAAAGAAGCGAATAAAAAAACACTCGCAGTTCGCTTTGGTGAAAATTTTGCAAAGAAGAAATTGTTGTTTTTCATTTTCTTTCCTTACGTCTTAAATCTGCTATGGATTGTGAACGGCAACTATATTGCCGCTTTTCTTCCCTATTTAAGTCTTCCTTTAGCGATCAATTTGGCAAAAGGAATTTTAGATAATCCTCCTAGCCCCATCTACAACACGTATCTGCAAAAAGGAGGGTTCTTGCATATCTTGTTTGCCCTCTTAATGGTAATTGGCGCACGATGGACATAAAAGTTCATCGTTACGAGTTAAAGTCTAAAACTCGTAAAAGAGTAGGTGCTTTACTAAAGATCGATTTCGAAACTCATTGGGGAGTGGGTGATCTTTGTCCCATAGAAGAGTGGGGAGATGCCTCTTTGGAAGAAGAGTTGCTCACTCTTAAAATGGGGGAGTTAAGCTCGCTCTCCCAACGTTCTATTTATTATGCTGAGATAGATGCTAAAGCAAGAGGTTTAAAAAAAGCGCTGTTAACAAAAGCGCCTCCTTCCAATCTATTGCTTCAGACTTTTGATCCGGTCCCGGCAGAATTCAGTCATATCAAGATCAAGCTTGGAGCCGATCTACCCAAAGAAATTGAATGGTTACTTCACTTGAAAACAACCGCCAAACTTCGATTGGATTTTAATGAAAAGCTGACAGAGGGCTCTTTTAGAGCTTTCTTAAATGAAGTTGAGCCTATTTGGCCCAAGATAGATTATATTGAAGATCCTTTTGCCTATGATGATCGCGCCTGGAATCGAGTTCAAGAAGACTACCCCATTTCTCTTGCCTGCGATCGCTCTATGCCAGAGGCAGTAGGACAAAGCCCGCATGTTTTAATTTGGAAGCCGATGAGAAATAAGATGCCCCTTACCAAACAAAGAGTGGTGGCTACTTCTTCTTTAGATCATCCAATTGGACAATTGGTAGCCGCTTTTTCAGGTATGATCCTTGATGAAGTGGGGGGTTATTTAAGTCATCGTTGGTATGATCCCACTCCTTTTTCAAAATTAATTGAATCAAAAGGAAGTAGGCTCGCTATTCCGCCCGGATTTGGTTTTGGATTTGACGAACTACTGGAGAAAATAGAATGGAAGAAAATCTAGATTGGGAAAGTAGTGATCCTTATCTATTCCCCAATCCATTTCATGATCTTTCGGACCCTCCACTAAAAACAGCTCATATCATTCTATCTACTTCAGGAAGTAAAAATCCTAAGTGGGTTTACTTAAGTAAAGAAGCTTTTCTAATTTCTGCTCGAGCTGTAAATGCTCACCTTCAAGCAAATGTAAATGATCGATGGTTGATCGTTTTGCCCACATATCATGTAGGTGGACTTTCGATTTATGCTAGATCTTTTCTTTCTTCGAGTGAAACGAAAGTCTATCAGGGAAAATGGGATCCACATGTTTTCTTAGAGTCGTTGCGAGGCTGCACGTTAACCTCTTTAGTTCCCACCCAGCTTTATGATTTAGTTCAGCTGAATGCAAAACCTCCTGCTTCTCTCAGGGGTGTAGTTGTCGGGGGAGATAAACTCGATCGAGCCTTATATGATAAAGCCCGTGAATTAGGCTGGCCGCTCTACCGATCCTATGGTTTAACGGAGTGCGCGTCTCAAGTGGCTACAGCAAAATTAAATGAATGGGAATTACAGATTTTACCTCATGTTGAAGTCCGTTTGGATGAAACGCTTCGGATTAAAAGTAAGTCGCTTTTAACGGGATATTATGTCGATCACTTTTATGATCCTAAGGTCGATGGGTGGTTTGATACAGGAGATAAGGCGGTGTTAAATCCTTTCCAAATTCTTGGCCGACACCATCAATTCAAAATAGGAGGTGAGCTATTTTCACTTCCTGAGTTGCAAATGAAACTGGATGGAATGAAGGGGTTGTATCAAGCTAAGATTCTTCTGGAGCCAGATGAGAGATTGGGACATAAACTGCATTTGATTCACAACCATCCAACGATAGAGAAAGTGATTGCAGAATTTAATGCGCAAATGCATCCGCTAGCGCGCATTAAGTCGCATCAATTCTTTGATAAATTACCGACTAATCCTTTGGGGAAGTTGTAATTTCCCGTGCCCGATTCCCGTTAAACTTTGGAAGTACCGTTGTTACGTTGCGTGTGAATTTTGTACACGGAGAGCAACACGGAGAAAACAAGAGAGGAACACTGAGAGTTATTTTATTTCATTCGATTTTTATAATGCATGTTGAGTTTCTGTGTGTGTAGTTCCCTGGGTCAAAAAAACACATATAGAAAGTTAGAAGAGAAGAAGAAGGTACTTCCAAAGTTTAGCGGGAATCGGGCACGGGCACGCACGCGGGCACGGGCACGGGCACTTTACGCGGGCACGCACGCGGGCACGGGCACGGGCAC
>JAGVJG010000125.1 GCA_020051235.1 Parachlamydiales bacterium
GATATTGAGATAACTCAGCAAGAGCTCAACTTTGCCTTGAATCAACGCATCTTCTTGCAACAAAAACTCTTGGTGAGCTGTTAATATATCTCGGTCATCTTTAAGACCTCGATCAAAAAGATCTTTTGTCGCCAAATACGACTCTTCCTTTAGTTTTTTTGCCTCCTCTAAAAAATGGACTTTAACTTGGGCATAATTAAAGGCAGAAAGAGCATTCTCACCACTTTCAAGGGTAGTTAAAACTGTTTTTTGGTAAGGATATAAAGTTAGCGCATTTCCCGTTTGTAAATAGGCTTTTTTGGCTGCATGAATGCTCGGATGATGACAAATTAAATCTCTTGGACAGCCTACAGGTATCACGCAAAGAAGTTCTGGTAAATCCTGAGGCTGACATAATCTTTCACCCAAGAATCCAGGCGGGTAGCCTAGTAAAGTAGAGAGATGGAAAATTGTTTTATTTATTGAAAGTTCGATTAAAGATTTTTGTGATAAAAGCAAATTGAGATTAGATCTATCTTCATTATCTTTTTGAAAGCTAAAAAAACCTCTGTCAGACAAATTTTCGTTATTTATAAAAATTTCATTTTGAAACTCTATATTCTCTTCAATTATTTGGGAACGCTTTTGCAATCCGCGCAGCTCGATGTAGTTCTTTGCAATTTCAATAGAGACTTCATTAATCGTTTTTAAAAGTTCATCTTTTGACTGTAAGCGAGCAAGACGAACATCTTTATTCCTAATAGCCGCTTTTTCAATTAACGATGTTAACATGGGATCGTTGAGCGCTTCCCACCAAAGAAAGCAGGAGGGATCGTCGTTGTTCATTCCGCAGGCAGTAGAGGTTTGCCATTCACATGGAATTTTAATGCCTTCTTCGTGGACAGAATTTGGGGTACAGCAACCTGTCACCCCCAAAAGAAGAATGCAAATGGAGAAATTAATTATTTTCAGATTTGATATAAACATCCATCTGTTCTCCTATATATAAATGAGAATTGTTTTTTGTTATGCGGTAAAGAATTTCAAAAACTTGTGTATCCACTTTCTCCTGAGCATCATTTGTTAGATATTTTTTCGGAATCATAGATGGTTCTGCGTGAATAAACTTAAGGGGAAATTCGGTCAAGTGATCCCCCTGCCTAAAAGCAACAGCAGAAGAATTTGGATAAAATTTCGTTATATTGAATTGATCGATGCTAACTTTCAAGTTAAGTTCGTCAATATTTCCTAGAATGAGTGCCGCTTTACTGGGGTCTAAAGTTTCCCCTTCATGAATTTTGATTTGCAAAACAGTTCCATCAATTGGAGATTTAATGTAGGTTCGTTGAATTTCAGATTCTATCGCTTCGACACCTGCTTTAACTTCTTCTACTTCCTGACGGGCAATGTTTAAGTCGGGCTGCCAGGCGCCAGATTTCACTTTTTCAAATTGTGCCTTCGCCTCTTCAAGATCTGCTTCGGCCTGCTGATACTTGTATAAACGTCTATCCTGCTCTTCTTTACTTATTGCTCGAGGATTTGGAAGATTAGTGACCATGTCATACTGTATCTTAGATTCATTTAAGGCTGTTTGAGCTCTATTTAGAGTTTCTTTTGCAATAATAAGATCTTCGCTTCGTGGCAATGCTTCCAATTTATGTAAATTTGCTAATGTCTTTTCATATTCCTTTTGCTTGATTCTTAAATTTGCTAACAAGTCTTGATTGTCTAGCTGTAAAAGGATTTCACCCTTTTTTACACGATCATTTACCGATACGTTTACTTTATCTACAACACGATTAAAATTAGAGCTTATCATGATGTTGCCAGATTCTGGCTCTACAATGCCTACCCCGCTAACATAGTTTACAAACTGTGGATGAACCAACGGAACGCTTTTTGCTTTTTCTTTTTCAGGTATTTTTCCAACAAAATAGATGAAAATTAGAAGGATGCCGAAAAGTGTAGCTAACAAAAAATAATAAAAGTACCTTCTACTCATTTTTTTCCTTTATTTTTCCATCGTTAATATTAACGATCCGATTTGCGAAAGAAAGAATTCGACTGTCATGCGTGATCACAAAAACTGTCCGATTATCAGACAAGGCAAGATCACGCAAAATGGACATCGTTGTAAATCCATTTTCTTGATCTAAGGCGCTTGTTGGCTCATCGCACATGATGATTTTGGGCTCATTAATCAATGCACGTGCAATGGCAACACGTTGTTGTTGACCTCTGGATAATTGCGTAGGTGAGGAATCGATCTTTCCTCCTATGTTTAATTGTTCGAGAATGGGAATGCCTTTCTTTTTTGCCTTACTTTCACTCTCGCCTTTGATGATCAATGGTAAGATCACATTTTCTAATACAGTTAATGAAGGAATGAGATATAAAGCTTGAAAAACAACACCGATATTTTTATTGCGAAAGTTAGCCTTCTCTAATTCATTCATTTTGTTCATATGGTGCCCTAGAATAAAAAGGTCACCTTCGTCAGGAGTAAGTATCGTTTGTATAATAGATAGCAGAGTGCTTTTTCCAGAACCTGATGGACCCACTAAGAGAGTTAATTGTTTATCAAAAACTTCTAAATCAATTCCTCGTAAAGCTTCAGTTCTGTTTTCAGCTTTGCCGTAATATTTTTTAATGCCTTTACACTGAATTGAGGTCATAGGTTTGTCATGAGTGTATGAGGGTCTAATTTAAACACTTTTTTTATACTTAGGCTGGCGATAAACGTGTACATGATAAAAGCCAAAAATCCGGTAAAAACTAGCAACTGCCAGGGAAACTCAAAGGTCAACGTAGTATTTTTGATGGCATACCCCCAAAGAAGCGTCGCCCCTGTCCCTAAAACATAACCCATGATTCCGACAACAAAGGCTTGAAATAAGATCATTTTTAGAATCATCTTTTTTGTGCCCCCTAGAGCTTTGATCAACGCATAATAACTAAGATTGTTTATAGTCATCATGTAGAATATTTGCCCTGCAATTGAAAATCCGATAATAAGACCTAATCCAACTGAAATCGCATAATTAATTAAAATACCAGTTTTTAAAAAGTGATTGGCTATCCTAGATTCCATCTCACTACTCGTTAATGCCAACACATTATTATTAGAATTTATTTGATTGAGAGTTTCTTTTATATCGGCATCGTTTCTCGTTTTGGCAATAATATATTGTATACGGTTGATGCCGCTGAATTGTTGGGCGTGTCTGTCGAGGGTAAAAATAATAGGCTGTGGAAAAAAGCCGGGCGTTGGTTTTGCAATCCCTACAATG
The DNA here is from genome assembly GCA_020051235.1 of Parachlamydiales bacterium. Lineage (GTDB taxonomy): Bacteria > Chlamydiota > Chlamydiia > Chlamydiales > Parachlamydiaceae > CAZABG01. Next base: position 3,270 of record JAGVJG010000125.1, read on the forward strand.
ACTGCACGATGACCATTGATTTCTAGGACATCCCCTAACTTCAAAAGTGTCTTTGACCCTTCGGCAGAAATTGGAGCTAAGAGATTTTCTGCAGAGTTCGAATCAATAACAATTGCTCCATCCTGATATAAATCCTGACTATTGCCCTCTAATAATTCCGGCATTCCAATCAAAGTGCTGTCGTCGACTCCATATACCTCTGCAACTTTAAATAAGCCTGAGGGCGTTGTGAGAGGTAAGAGAAAATAACTCAATGGAACTGCCCATTCAATATTAGGGATACTCCTGACGTATTGAAGGTAGTCCTTTGGCATGGAACGGATGAGGTCTTCACCCTCTGTTGCTGGATCAATCACCCAAACGTTGGGTAAAGAAATATTGGTGACGATACGGTAAGAACGGGATATGAGGCCTAAATAGATAGCGGATTGTTGTGAAATTAGTAATATGGCAAGAAAAATACCGAAGATGACTCCAATAAAAGCCGCCTTATTACCGATCAACATTCTGAAGGCCACTGAAATCATAGTTTCACATTTAGTAAACGTTTAATAGCTAATAACTCAACAAAACTCAACCTGTCTCTACACAACAAAAAAGTAGGCCGCAAATGGGGATGATATTTATTTAGATAAATCGCTTTTGCATCTAGTTTAAAAAACCATCTTGCAATCTTAAAAAAGAGAGCGGCTAGGGATTTACCGATTGGACTGAGTCCGACCACTTCACCTAACTTAACACCAGAAACTGCGCCTAGACAAAGAAAAGGGCAATTTTCTTCAGCCAATGAATCAAAGGTAAAACACATCAGATTTTCTGTTGTTCCCACAGGAGCATTACGAATAGCTAAATAAGAGCTCACAGCCCATCCTTGAAAACGATCAACTGGAGAAATTATTAAAAGGCCAATAATTTTATCATTTCTTTCCGCATAGAATATTCGATTTGTAGCAATGCTATTGAAAAAATCGATCTTTCCTAAATGAACTTGCGATCCTTTTCTTTCTCTTAACCAGGTGCTGACAGTCTCTTTCATTTGATTTTCTAATGTGATGTCAAAATCCTTGTATTCTTTGATAGTGACCCCATGTTGAATAGACTGATTAATCTTCCATCTTAATTTTTGGTTTATTTTAAAATTAGTTGGATTTATGCTTAGTTCTTCTCCTACTTGAATTAAAGTATTACATCCATTGTTAATTGCCCAATGGGCAAAATCCTGGTAAGTCAGGAAATAAATAATCTTTAATTTGCTTTCTTGGCAATGAAGATGAAACGCATTTGTGAGCTCTGTAATATCTTGCGGCAAACAGACTGGATCACCAATCACGACGGCACAATTTCCAATTTGTCGATAGCCGATCACACCATCTATTTGAGGGATCTGGAAAACGGAGCAAGGAGAATGAAGCAGGACGGTGGATTCAGGACTGCCTAACCGTTTCACAACTGAAGCTAATGACTCAGTTTTTTTGAATTGTGCCATCTCTTCTTCGGAGTTGTTCATATTCCCAAAAATACACATTAAAAATTATTTTACTATACATTTGACTAGACCTTGGGGTTACCCCTTGAAGAGGAGCTTAGCTAAGAAAAAGGGTGAAGTTGAATTTGAATTTAAAAATGACTGGAATATTTTTGGAAAAAGATTTTCGCCTTTGTACTTTCTCTTTTTCATTCTTTTTGGAAACCACAGTTTTCTCCAAAGAGAGAAATTGCCTCATTTCCCCCCTGCCTCCTAGACATAAGCCCCCCTTTTTTTAGC
>JAGVJG010000132.1 GCA_020051235.1 Parachlamydiales bacterium
CATACTTTTTGCGGAAGGAGCTATAGGAGGTTTCATAAGCAAAAAACTCTTCATATTTAGGCTCTTCGAAGTTTAGCCGTGCAACGTGACAAAGCTCATGTGCAATTATCTCATCTGTTTTAAGCCCAAAATAACGGCTTTTATTATGAAACGCTTTTCTAAGCTGGATGACTGCGGATAAAGGCCCCTCTTTCTCTGTCTGGAAAATCCAGGCGCAACCTCCCTGCCAAAACGGTAGGTTTTTATTGTCATAGTAGAGAGGAACCCAATCGGGTGCAATATCGTATAAGTTGGAAACCTCGTTAATTCCATTCTTAAGTTTCTCTTTTAGAGACGCATGAGAAGTGAAAGCTTCACTTAGGTTTAAAGAGTGGCGAACCCTAAAAAGAAAGCTTTCTTCACTCTCATCATCAAGGGCAATAAACCCTCTTTTGTTTAATTCTATTAGTTCGGTGTCGGTCATTTAGATATAACCTATCTTACTTTGTTTTTTTCTTGAAAGGGGAACAAGTTAGTGGCATTCTAATGTCATTATGTTCCAAGATCGTTACGAAGAATTCACTGAAAGTCAGCTTAAAACCCTCGAGAAATACGTTACAAATACTTCAGGTTCCGTTTTTGCTTTAAAAAACCTCCCGGAAGTCATTAAGGGCGCCCTTTTTTCTCGTTATTCCAGATCTTCCTTAGGGTTGAGATCGCTGCTTTTAAAAGAATTTATTAACAACGAAGAGACTGAATTTTCTTCTATCGCAGGGACCTTGGCTCCAACAAAGACGGACGATCAAGAGCAAGCGATACAGAAAGCTCAAAACTTTTACGATCGAATCTTGGACGGATATGGCGATGATTCGATCGGAGAGCTAGGCGGCGCGCATCTTGCTGTTGAGAATATTTCGATGCTGGCCGCTAAATTTATCGAAGATAGCCGAATCGGCGGATCCCCTTTAGAAAAGTCCACTCGATACATCTATTTTGATCAAAAAGTTCAGGGTGAGTATCTCTTTTATCGCGAGCCCGTTTTGATGACGAGCGCTTATCGCGACCTTTATTTAGATACTTGTAACCATTTATTTGAAACGTATACCCAACTGATCCCTCCTTTAACGACTTATTTTGAAGAACGTTTCCCCAAAGATCCGAACAGTTCAAAAGCCGCTTACACCGCTTCTTTAAGAGCGAAGGTTTTAGATTGTTTAAGAGGCCTATTGCCGGCTAGTACGCTCACTAACATGGGCATGTACGGAAACGGACGTTTCTTTGAGCAACTCCTTCATAAACTTCAAACCGCTCCTTTGCATGAACTGCAAGATATCGGTAAACGCTCCTATGAAGAATTAAGTAAAATTATTCCTTCTTTTGTAAGAAGATCAAACCACACTCACCGCAGTCATCAAAGTTTTGCGCAGTTTTGCGATAACTTTAATACCGAATTAAAAATGATCTCGGCTCAGTTTGTCGATGCAGCGGCTGATACTCCACCTCCCGGAGTTCGTCTTTTGACGTATGATCCCGATGCGGTTTATAAAGTAGCGGCGGCGCTTCTTTTCCAGAACTCTTCTCAATCCTTGAGCCATTTGCAATCGATCGTTTCCGAGCTTTCTGAAGAAGAGATTATAAAAATATTAGAAGTGGCTTCTAGTTCCCGCGAAAATCGTCGCCACAAATCGCCGCGTGCGCTTGAACATGCTTTTTATACTTTTGAAATTGTATCTGATTTTGGCGCCTACCGTGATATGCATAGACATCGTATGCTTACGCAAGAGAGACAATTGCTGAACTGCAATTTAGGTTATTACATTCCAGATGAGATTGTAGGCACCCCTCTTGAAGAGCCTTATCGCATGGCAATGGATAAAGCCAAAGCGGCGTTTGATCTTATTGCTGAAGAGCTGCCAGAAGAGGCTCAATATATTGTTCCCATGGCCTATAACGTTCGCTGGTATTATCACGCGAACTTGAGAGCACTGCAATGGCTTTGTGAATTACGTTCACAGGCAGCGGGACACCCAACTTATCGTTATCTAGCCCAGGCTCTCGCAAAAGCCGTTATCGACGTGCATCCCGCCTTCGAACGGTACTTCAAGTTTGTCGACTACGAGGGCTACGACCTCGGCCGTCTCCAGCAAGAAGAACGCACCGAGCAGAAACGCGCCAGTCGAGTTTAGAAAGAATACGCCCTGATAAAAATGGGTGTTTTCTTTTCGATTAAAAGTTCATCATAAGTTAACCCATTTTAAATCTTGCGGTAATCTAGCACACACGCGAGTGCGGACAGTAGAAAGATTAGTGGCCGGTGAGCGAGCCGCAGTTGGGGCAGCGTCCGTATGGATCGTTGACGCGCTTCATTAAAGGGGTGTCGCAAAATTCGCAAATAACTAGGTGCTTGGGGGCCAATTTGACTTTTGGCTTTCGATTAAAATACCAAACAAGAATGAGCGGCAAAACGAGGAAGAAAAGATAGAGGATGCACGCCTCGTCGAAACTCAGTTCGATCATAGTTGTTCAACCTCCAAAATGCCGTTTGAAATAGTAGCGGTATTTAATGGCTTAAAGGAGAGACTGAGCACCCACTTTCTCATTTCGGTTGAAAGAGGCTCATCCGCTTCAAAGTAGAAGAGCTTTCCCGTACGATCGTCAATTTTAACATTCAATTTAGTAAAGGCAGTTTTCGGGGGTGGTGGAGGTAGGTAGAGTCGCTCTGCTAAAGCGGAACTTAAAGAATACGAAGTTGAAGGCAGGCTTGTATCGACATTTACAAAATCGATCACATTAGCGAGCAATATCTGAGGCAATGCCGAGGGGAAATGGAGGGTAGAAGGAGGCGCCTCGACTCTAGCTTTCACTCCAGAATCAATTTGTAGCATGAGTTGGGACGGAGATAGAGTTATATTTTGTACTAAGGGCTCATCATACTTTTGTAAAATCGTCCTAATGGTAAAGGCAGCAGCAAAGGATAAGTGAACAGCAAGGGCAATAAAAAAAGCGATTAAAAGATCACGCGTCAAAAAGGGAGATTTCGTACGCGAAACAATTTCAATCTGATTTCTATTCTTTTTAAGTGTCAGCACTTTCGTAACTCAGTCGAATAGGGAGTTTAAAATCCAATAGAGAAGAAAATAATTTTAAGAAAAGCTCATAGGGGATCGAACGATCAACACTTAAAGCAATAGTAGGAGAGGCGTTTCCCCTCGTCGTTGCATTTTTAAGCTCTTCCGCAACCGCTTCTTTTAGAGAGGTAAAATCATGAATCGCTTTTTTTGAGCCTACGTAGATCACCTGACTTGCGTCCATAATCACTAAAACTTGGGCGACAACGGGCTCAGTATTGGCGTCTAGCTTTGGGTTTTCAATCTTCAGTGACTTTAAAGGCAAAGTATTCGAAGTGACTAAGAAGAAAATCAATAAAAGAAAAATAACGTCGACCAAAGGGGTAAGATCGATGAGCTGATGTTCCCGTTTAAGTCGAGTTTTAAATTTCATCTCTATGCACCATCAGATCAACAATTTCTGAAGAGGTTGTTTGCATATCGAGTGTAAAATGCTCGATCCGGCTAACAATATAGTTATAAGCCACAATGCAAGGGATGGCTACAACAAGTCCCATCGCTGTAGTGACAAGAGCAAATTCCATGGCTTCACCGATTTTTGCAGCGGATACATCTACAAGACCTGATAAACGCATCTCTTCGAAGGCTTGAATAAAGCCGAGAACTGTGCCTAAAAGGCCAATTAATGGAGCAAGTGTGGCAATAATCGATAAAACTTTACCATTTTTCTCAAGTTCCGCAATTTCGATTAACCCTTGAGTCGCCATGGCGTTCTCGATTTCTTCTTTAGAACGGCTATATTTGACTAAGCCCGCTTTTATAATTTGAGCAATGGGGCCGCCTGTATTCTCGCAGACGTTTATCGCTTCCACCATATTTCCTTCATCGATCGCTTGGCGCAGATTGATTACAAGAGAGCTAATATCTTTTTCAGAACGCTTTAAAAAGCGGAACCGTTCTATAAAGATCGTAATAGCCACTATCGAAAGTAGGGCGATCAAAGCGACAATCATATTATAGCTGCTAAAAATGCTAGCGATCAGTTCCATGTAGGCTCTCCCATTTTTTCATTGCTGCTTCTCCCCATTTTCCTCCCTTTAGCCGGCAGGCTTCTAATTGCCTTAAGGCGAGATCAAACCGATTTTGTTTCTCATATATAAGCGCACGCTGATACATTGCCTCAATTCTTCTTTCTGAAACGCAATTTTCATTAATAATTTCAGACAAAGTTAAAAGCGCTTTATCCAGATCCCCTTCTTTTTCGTGAATATGGCTTTTGATTAGTTTTGCTTCTAATTTTTCAGAAGGGGATAAGGCATCGAGGTTTTCGATGATATCTAGTGCTTTTTTAGGATTTTGGTTTTCGTAGTGTTTGGCGAGCTCTAATTTAGCTAAATCAAGAGAATAAGGATCTAATTTATTGAGGTTGGCCTCTAAATAGGGGATTGGATTATCTCCCTTCATTTTCAATAGCTTAGCATATAAAAGGACGGCTTCCCCGCTCGGTTCTTTCAATATTTGATCGACGAGTTCAATCGCATATTCAAGATATATTTTTTTCTTCGAATCACTTCCTTCTTCGGCAATAAGGATGAGTGTTTTTGCTCTTTCAAGGTTAGCTTCATGCACTAAGTTTTTATAATAGGCCAATCTATCCGGTTTAATATCAATTTTAGAAAAGAGCGTTTCAACTTTTTGGAAATGATCGATGGCTTCATTGAGATTTTTAGGATGAATCTTCTTACGAGCTTTTTTTAAATCTAGGCCGAGCAAATAGTAGGCGTTTAAAACGAGGGGACTATTGGAGTATTTTTCGACAAACCGTTTAATGTGTTTAATGGCCTCTTTATCTCCAAAGAGGTAGTCCTCATAGCTAAATTTTTCAAATTCTACCTCAGCCGTTAGCGGATTTTCTGAGAGGGAAAGAAATTCGCTTCTCACCTGTTCCTTATCCTTAAATCGACCTAATTGATCATAGGCCTTCATGAGGGCAAAAAGAGCTTGAACTTTGTAGTCACCTCGGGCGGCTTCGATTAAGGGGTCGACGGCAAGAAGCAGTTCTTGATTTGCAAGCAAGACAAGACCGTTAAAGTAGGCTATGTTGAGGGAGGGATTCTCTGACAACTGTTTTTTGGCATCATTTGGAAAGGCTATTATATAAGGTTCAAATGTAAAGGGCGCTTTGAAAGCTTCGAATGCGGCTTTAATGTCTTCGGGGCCTTTGCTCGTTTGTAATAAGAGTCGTGCTTTTAAATAAGAAGGCAGTCGATTTAAGTTGTCTCTTTTGTTTTCGATTAAATCTATGTAGTAGAGATCGATCGGAAGACCGCGTTCACTTAGCTGACTTAACGTGCTCTTTTTTAATGACTTAATTTTTTGTTCGTAAACGAGATTGGCTTGTTCGGTTAAAGAGGTGGAATGAGTTTTTGTATTGATCTGACCATTTGAAAACAAGAGATGGTGTAAATAGTCACGTCTTTCTTGCGCGCTTTTTTTGTATTCGGTTTCGCTTGTTAGATATCGATCATAAAGCTCATACGCTTTTTCAAAATCACCGGATAAGTCATATGCCATAGCCGACCAAAATAAAGTCACGCCAGCTGGCTTCTGAGGAATTAGTTTTATGGCATTAACGATCGAATCGTTTAATATAGCCTCTTGAATAGGGTTTAAAGGGGCTAAAGTGGCTGCGCTTAGGTTAAGGCAAGTCAAATTTAGAGCGATGAAGAACACAAATATCATGTTTCAAGCATATCTCATCGCCCGATTTTAAAGGGATTGTCGTTTGTAAAAATAATCTGAAAAAGATTAAAAAACCTTCTTTTATAAGTTAAAGAGCTCTATACTGCCATGAAAAGGCAATCTGATTTATAACTAATCCAAAATTTTTTGGATGAGGACTTGTCGGTTATAAACATTTTTTAAAAAAATGTTGCGTATTATATCGAAAGTCCCTATTTCTTATTCATAAAAACTCTAATGTTTTAGGAGGAGTTGATTTATGGCCCTAAAAGATACATTTAAGCATTTGAGAGACCTCATTAATAACATCTCTCACGATCTTACAAAAGCTGAAAATGGTAACAAAGCTGCTTCCCAGCGCGTTCGTACCGGCACTGTAAAATTAGAAAAAGTTGCAAAACTATACCGTAAAGAGTCGATCAAGAATGAAAAGGCTACAAAAGGCCAAAAGAAATCGAAGAAATCGAGCTCTTCTAAAAAACCTGTTGCTAAAACCGCTGTTAAACACAAAGCAGTAAAAACAAAGACAAAAGCTAAATCCCACAGAGCGCATCCACGTGCTTGGTCAGTAAAAAGACCATCCGCTAAGATCCTTTCGAAAAAAAGCGTCGCTCGTTAATTTTAGCTTTTAATATTCTTTAGGAGGAGATCATCAGTCTCCTCTTTTTTATTTTAGGACATTTCACTTGCAAATCATTACCCTTAAAATTCATTCATACAATCAAATTGGCGAAGGCATCGGGGAGTTTTTACTTCCAAATGGCGAAACAAGAGAAGTGGTTGTTCCCTACACCAGCCC
>JAGVJG010000172.1 GCA_020051235.1 Parachlamydiales bacterium
CGGTTCCCTGCGCCATTCCTAAGAGACCATAATGTTTAGCTTTATTTTCTGGCGTACTTACATCCGCGATAGTGGCTTGCGAAATCGCAATGTTTCCAGCGGCAGCCCCCACCACTAAACGGGAGAATAAAATACCCGCAATACTGCTGAAATGCATCGATAGAATAGTGATCACGTACCCCAAAAACATAACGGCAATACTTTTCAAAAGGGGATTTCTTCTTCCTTGATTGTCGGAATAAGCCCCCCACAAGGGCGCACTAAAAAAATGAGCAAGCGGAGCCAATGCAACTAATACGCCGAAAAGCAATCCCCTCATCTCTTGCGAAGTGTCGACACTAAGCAAGCTGCTATTTTCGTTAAAAAGTAGGCTTGAAAAAAGAGGGAATACAAGACCTACCCCCATTAGATCGATAAAAACGACCATAAGGGCAATGTAAAGCGAATATTTTTTACTCATAAAAATTTAGAATGAAAAAAGATAGATCTGGAAAATTTAACTTTAAACGATATATCTATTTTTGTAAACTTTTTAGTCATGCTTACCACTTCTAGATTGATTCTCAGACCTTGGAGGGATAGCGATCTTCGCTTGTTTGCTGCACTGAATGCAGATCCTGATGTAAGAAAATATTTTCCCGGAATTCTCTCTGAAGAAGAGAGCAACAAACAGGGACAATATCTTTCAAAAATGATAGATGATAACGGCTGGGGCTTTTGGACTGCTGAACTTTTGGATACTAAAGAATACATTGGCTTTATAGGGCTTGCACCTGTTTCAAAAGAAGCCCCATTTGGGCCCACCGTTGAAATAGGATGGAGACTCGCGAAACCCTATTGGGGAAAAGGGCTGGCAACCGAAGGGGCAATCGCTGCCCGCGATTATGCCTTTATCGAGCTTAAACTATCCGAAATCGTAGCTTTTACTGCCGTAAATAACGTGCCTTCACGCAAAGTGATGACCCGCATCGGAATGCAGCACTCAAAAAATGAAGATTTTGATCATCCTAAAATTGAAGAAGGCAATTCTTTAAGACGACACGTCCTTTATAGGATTACAAAAGAGGAATGGCAACATGTACGTCGTTGAAGCGGTAACATTAAACAATCAAGGCCCTTTTCTCGATTTTTTAAAAAGATTCGAAGAATATTCGCTTTTTTTGATCGGAAATTTTGAAAATAACGGTCCTCGCCTGACCCATGCCCCCAATTCAGGAAATTTCAAGATCATTAAAAAAGGAAACGATATCGTAGCGACCTTTTGTTTAGCTAGACGAGGAAGCTTATTGATCACCTCTTCTATAAATGATCCGTCTCTTTTTCCTCTCATATGGAACTCCGTCAAAGATGAGCCGATAACCTTTACGGGTATTCTTGGAGATTGGAACTTTTGTGAGCCTTTTTGGAAATTTATTAAAGATGAAAAAATCATCACCAAAGAAACCTACACTGTTAAAGAAGCCCTTTATGCCTGGGACGTTTCTGAAAGTGACGGTGACAAAAACGTGCGCATGTTAGTCCCTTCTGATTTTTTAAATTGGATGGATTTGCGCAGAAAGTACATTGAAGAGGAAGGCCTACCCAACACTTTAACCGACACTCAAATGCACGAAGACTTTATTTGGAAATCGCAACAAGGAACCGTTTGGGGTTATTTTGTAGAAAATCAACTGGTTTCAACGGCCGATTTTAATGCCAAAGGAATGGATCTTGCCCAGCTGGGCGGCGTATTTACCGTAAAAGAACATCGGAAGAAAGGCTACAGCAAAGCGGTAATGAAACAGATACTTTCTGATGCGAAGTCGTACCATAAACTAAGAAAAATCGTTATCTTTACAGGTGAAGAGAACTTTGCTGCGAGAAAACTCTACGAATCTTTAAAAGTGAAGCAAGTAGGTAACTACGCGCTTTTATTTGGTAAACCATGAAGAAACGTGCAGTCGCTTTGAGACATGTGGCTTTTGAAAATTTGGGAAGCTTTGAGCCTCTCATTAAAAAGGAATACGATCTACATTATGTTGAAGTGCCAACAACATCATTAAAAGACATTGATGCCGATCTATTGATTATCTTGGGGGGCCCTATTGGCGTTTATCAAGAAGATGCTTACCCCTTTATCAAAGAAGAAATTGCACTCATTAAAAAGCATATTAAAAAACCCTTACTCGGAATTTGTCTAGGCAGTCAATTAATTGCGCGGGCACTCGGTTCAAAAGTTTATCCCAATCATACAAAAGAAATCGGCTGGATTCCCTTGATGTTAACGGATGAAGGGCTAAACTCTCCTATCGCTCCCTTAAAAGATGCGCCCATGTTTCATTGGCATGGAGATACTTTTGATTTACCGCAGGGTGCGACGTTATTAGCTTCTACGCCTAATTGTAAAAATCAGATCTACACTCTAGACAAGATTTTAGCTTTTCAATGCCATCCCGAAGTAATGGGCGACCAACTTGAAAGTTGGTGGGTAGGCCATGCCGCCGAACTCGATCAAACTAAATTATCTGTGACTGAACTTCGAGAGCAGACCAAACAACACTCACAAGCGCTCCAATCTGCCGGGACAAAGTGCCTCGAAAACTGGCTCAAATCTCTTTAGAAAAGCTTTCCCGTGCCCGATTCCCGTCAAACATTGGAAGTACCAAAGCATTTCTATCCTTAATATTTGTTGCTTGTGAAATTTTGACACAGAGAGCAACACGGAGAGCAAACACAGAGAACAACACATTGAGAGTTATGCTATACATTCGATTTATATCATGCATAGCGATTCTCTCAGTGTTGCTCTCCTTTTGTTCTCTGTGTTGCTCTCTGTGTCAAAATTTCACACGAAACGTTAATAAAAAATGTTTCGGCACATCCGATCTAATCATGTGAAATTGCTTTTTTAATTATTTGCGTTCGAGCAAAATCGATCTCTTATGAAAAAATCTTATACTTTCGATGATGTGGCCTTAGTGCCGCAATTTAATAACATTCCTTCCAGAATCGAGCCCTCGTTAGAAACTTGGCTGACTAAAAATTTAAAAGTCCATATGCCGATTGTTTGCGCAAACATGGATACAACGATTAGTCCGGAACTCGCAGAAATCTTGCTCGCAGAAGGCTCTTTTCCCATCTTTCATCGCTTTACTCCCTTCGAAGATCAATTAGCTTGGGTAAAAAAGTACAAAGAAAAAACTTTTATTTCCTGCGGACTTCAGAAAATCGATGAAACAAAAAAGCTGCTCGATGCGGGAGCGTTAGGCGTTTGTATTGATATTGCTCACGGTCACTCCGATCGGATGCTTAAATTTATTCATGAGTTAAAAACGTCTCATCCCAATAAAGATATCATTGCGGGAAATGTTTGCACGCCGATTGCATGTCATGACTTGATTCTCGCCGGAGCAGATGCGGTTAAAGTAGGAATTGGACCTGGAGCTGCTTGCACAACTCGAATGGTTACCGGATTTGGAGTTCCTCAATTCACGGCCATTGAGTCATGTGCAAAAATTACGCAAAGGCTTCGGGTCCCTCTCATTGCGGATGGAGGGATTAGAAATAGTCGAGATGTCGTCCTCGCTCTTGCCGCAGGCGCAAGTACCGTTATGATCGGTAAACTCTTCGCCCTAACCAAAGAAAGTGCCGCTCCAAAAAGAAATAATGGTTTGGAAGCGAAATTTCGGGGACAAGCAAGCGAAGATTTCCAGACCTGTTTTTATGGCGGCCTTAAGCCAAAGACCGTAGCAGAAGGGGTCGATTTTTGGGCACCCGTAACAAGCACCGCTAAAGAATTTTTAGAATCACTCTACGGCGGTCTAAGAAGCGCACTTACTTATGGCGGAGCCCGATCGATCAAAGAACTCCAACGAAAAGCAGAATTTACAGAAGTTACGGCAAGTTATATAATGGAGAGCAAACCGAGATCTTCTTAATATAATGATTATTTCTGTTGGATCAACCAACAAAGCAAAAATTTCAGCCGTTTGTGAAGTCATTGCCGATTCGTCTTTCAAAGAAGCAAAAATACTTGCTGTAAAGACAGAATCGAGTGTTTCAAATCAGCCTCTAACACTTGAAGAAACCCTTCAAGGAGCAAAAAACCGAGCTAGAAATGCCTTTATTCCTTCCTCCACTTACAGTATTGGCATCGAAAGCGGTTTAATGAAGGTTGACACCTACATGAACATTTCAGTTTGCGCCATTTTTGATGGAGAGCGATTTTATGTGGGTTTTTCCTCTAGTTTTGAAGTCCCCCCTATCTTGGTCGAACGAATCTTGAATGCAGGACTTGATTTATCTCAAGCTTGTCTTGAGACGGGCGTTTCTTCTAATGTAAATATTGGATCTACCGAAGGCTTGATTGGCATTCTGACTAACGGAAAAATTGATCGAAAAGCCTATTCAAAAGAATGCATAACCATGGCGATGGTTCAACTTGAGCATTCTCATTTATACAAACACCTTTACACAAAATAATACCTTATGAACGTAACGATTCAATGCGCTGCCCGCGCTTTTTTAGCTAGACAGCATTTTCAAAAGGAAAGAAAGTATCTAGTCCCTCTTGAGCTGTTTAGCAAGGCGAGGCAAACGATTGATCAAAAAAACTTTTTCAATTTTCCCCAAGGCGGCAGTGGCGCCTCGGAAACCTATTTTCCTTACACTATTCCAGTAATTATAAAATTCAATCCAAAAAAAGCGATATGGGAAGTTAATCATCGAGTGAATATAAGCATCCAGGTCGAGAAGCTTGTAGAGGAAGCTCGTTTAGCTCATTTATTTGTTCCTCAAGTTCGAAATCATGGCCACTTTATAGTTGAAACTCGATTACCTTGTATCGAAAGAACAAATAAAGCCCTTATAGGAGCATATTATGAGCATCGAGAAAAATTCGATGCCGCTATAGCTGATTTGGTAGAATTTATGTGTTTAGGAAAAATACCCGAGTTTTTAGGAAGGTCGAATTCTCCTTATGAAAGATTTCTTAGCGGCAGTAAATTTCCCAGATACGACAATGTCATTCCTTTTCTAAATGATAAAGGTGAAGGCATGTTCGGGCTTATTGATGTGGAGGGTTTTGAAAAAGACGCTCCTAATTATTATGAGATTTTAATTACTGCATTAACACTATTTCCCTATCACGCCTCAACTATCAGACAAGTTTTAGAAAAGAAAGGGTTTCAATGTGAGGACAAACTTGTAAATACTACTGTTGAATGCGCTAAACACTTTATCCAAAAATGCTACCTTGATCACAGGCAATTTCTACAAAAAAATGGCATTGGCGTTAATAACTTTAATGATATTGTACCTGTAAAATGTATAAAGACGTTCAAAGAAACTATCTTTCAAAAGTTAATCGTTGAAAATAGCGGCTCGCCTTTTTTAGGCGATAATCCCCAACTCTCCCTTCAGTTTTTTATTTCAGAGTTAAATCTTAGCAGTTTAATAAAAGTGCTTAAGGATAAAACGGCTAATCCCTTGGAAATTCAAGATGTTGTGGAAGCACGCTCTTTTGTAGCGGAATATGACGCCCAAGAGGTGATATCCATCGGGATGTATTTCTATCTGTTAGCAAAACAATTTCCCCTTGCTAATGCTCATTCCTTAGGTCCTCGATTAATGGAAATCGTATTTGAAACCCTGCAGGAGCAGGGTGCTATTTCTTATTTTAATCCTCGTCTAACTGAAAAAAAGAGAACTTTTTTATGTATTTTCTTCTAATACAGCTGGATCTACAGAAATAAATAAGCTGGTCATTAAAGGGACATAAATCAAAGCGAATATGGTTCCCAGAAGAACGGCAGTGGCTGTTTTTTCAGGGTTATTTTTAAAAATTGTTGCAAATACTACCATATTTGCACCAAGGGGAACTATCGAAAGCAGCACTAAAGCGTTGTAAATAGATTGATCAAAGAAGTGAAAATATGTGGTATCGAGGGCGATAAGGCTAAATATGACCACGGGCCAAACGAAAAATTTGGCAAAAAAGGTGATCGATATAAACTTATAATCGAAATTTAGATGGCGTAAAGTGGATAACCCAAGTCCCACAACCATCATCCCTAATACCGTATACGTTCCTTTCATATATTGAGCATATTCAACAAATAGTTTGGGTAATTCAACCCCTGATAAATTTAAAGCGAGCGCTAAGATAAAGGCATATAAAGTCGGTAGTTTCAGCAATTTTTTAAACGCTTCATCGGTGGTATGAGCTCCTTTTGCCACATAAAAATACCCAAGCGTGTTTTCAAAAAAGGTCATTCCCAGAAGCGCCATGATATAGGTCCCTTCTCCCTGATCATCAAAAAGGAGAATGGCCAATGGAAGGCCGAAATAACCCGCATTGGCAATGCCCGATCCATAAGCAATCAGGTTTTTAAGGCTATCTTTCCAAATAAAGCCTGCGAGCCAATAAAAAAGCAGACTAATTCCCGAACATACAAAGTAGATTAAAAAAGGGAGGGCTATAATGTTTGGATCGATCCGCGTATTCATTACCCCGTTGAAAATTACAACAGGCGTAACGAGATAGAATAAGATATTTGCAACCGTTTCACGACTTGCATTCAACCATTTGCCTGCGATATATCCCAGGGCAATTGTTACGTATAGCGGGAGTACCTTAAAAAAGAGCAGGGTAAAGTAAATCATCTCTGGAATATAAGGTTAGCCCATGTTTAAATTAAAAAATATGAAGTTTAAAGTAGTCACCTTATTTCTAAGCTTTCTAATGATAAGCTATATTCTTTACTTAAACTTTGAAGGATATGATATTTTAACAGGACAAGTGGGAATGGCTCTTTGGTTTCTACTTCCCAATTTTATCTTTTTTTTCTCAAAGAAATCGATCTGGTCTGATTTAAGTATAATTTCCCTTGCGATTTTGATCCCCCAATGGCTTGTATTTTACGACTATGTTTATGGAGATGATCCTTCAAAAATAACCGGGTTTATCCTCTCTCCCATAGTGACTGCCTCTGCCTTAATGGGTTTTCGAGCTTTACAGTATTTTTTTCCTAAATCTAGGTAGAACTTATGCAAATCGACAATTTTCTTCCTCAATACGATTTTAATGAAGTACACAGTCGGTTAGTAGATATTTCTCCTGAAGAGGCATTTAGAAGAGTGGAGGCTTTTGATTTTAGGGACTCACTTTTGATTCGTTTGCTATTCAACTTGAGAGGCATGCGAGCCGGTAAATTCAAAGATCTAACTCAGTATTTTACATTATTATATCGAAAAGAACCGGAAGAAATTGTGCTTGGCATTATCGCGCGTCCTTGGGAACTACGTGGTGGGGTCAAAAAGGGTGACTTTAATCTCGATCGCGATCCTTGCAATGCAAAAATGGTGTGGAATTTCTCTTTTGAAAGAAGGGGCGAAAAAACCCTTGTTACCACTGAGACTCGCATTCAAGTCAAAGATGAGAACTGTAGAAAAAAGTTTAAAAGATATTGGACGATCGTTCGCCCCTTTAGCGGTTTAGTAAGAAAAGAAATTCTAAGGCTTCTAGAAAAGCCCTAAATTTGATATTCTTTTGCAAACTTAAAACGCTTTTATTATGTATCCACAACTTTGCTCGATTACTACTAACTCTCCCCTTTATTTAGATTTTCATTCACAACTTTTATCAATAGAAAGTACAGACTCGGTTCATCTCTATCGAAGTATAGTAAGAAGCTCGATTTTATGCGCTTCATTGAATGCGACCCTTTCAAAATTAGAAAATGTTAATAGCGATGGGAAAGTAAATCTCGTTTGTTGCGTCGTGGAAACACTTACAGCTTCTAACAATGTAGAAGCCAATACTTGTTCGTTTGCCTCTTTGATTGTTCACGGATCAGTCACCTTAAGAAATTGTTCAATTTTAGGAAATTTGACACTGAATGTCGCATCGAATGTAAATCCCGCTATTCACCTAGAAAATTGTACGATCGAAGGAAATATTATTATTAGAGGGAATATATCCGGAAACCTTAGATTAACTCTTTTTGATGCTCACTATAGCTCATTAAAATTTGAAGGGATCAAAAGGCAAACATGTGAAAGAGAGGATCCAAGAGCCATTGATCTTGAGCTTCCTTAGTGAAGCTTTTCCCCATTTTGGACCTTATTGTCTGGACTTACCAAAACAATATTTTTATCTTCATCAGATAAACCTAAAACCAAGACTTCCGAGATGAAATCGGCAATTTGTTTCGGAGGAAAATTAGTGACGGCAATGATTTGTTTTCCCACTAGCTTAGAAGGATCATAATGATGAGTAATTTGAGCGGATGATTTTTTAATTCCTAAGGGGCCAAAATCGATCGTTAATTTATAGGCCGCCTTTTTGGCTTTTGGAAAAGGCTCTACTGATAAAATGGTTCCCGATCTAATCTCTACTTTTTGAAAATCGTCGTAAGTAATCATGTTTTATAAATCTTTTTTCGAACTTCCTGATCGGTAGGATAATGGGGATGTAAATATTGAATATCCTTTCCTTCTAGAAAAGCCTCTTTTTCATAGTTGTTAGAAAAACATACTACTTCGGCAGAGGGTTTATCCACAAGGCGAATGGCCTCTAGGTGATCCATAGAATGCATTATTAATGCGGCTCTTTCGGGGCTTGGTATGAACTCTACTTGAATTCCTGCTGAATTTATCGCTTTCACATATATATGGGAGGGTCGATAAACTTGTGCCACATAAGGTCCCATCGTTAAGCAATCCTCCCTTATCAGCCTACCTTCGTTTTGGAGAACACTAACAACCGGATTGATATAACACCTAGGATCTACAAAGGTGGTTTTTATTTCAGGATAATCAATGGCATAACCGACAAAAATAACCTGTTTTAAAAGTCCAACCTCAGGACCTGCCAAAGCCCATATGCGCTTTTCATCCATAAATCTTAAAATTTGATCGATTATAAGTTGAAACCTAGGATTATCTAAATCTTGCTGTGTTACTGGCGAAGCTTTAAACATCAAGTGACTATGATCCGGGGACACTATTCTTATTGGCAAATCCCCATAGTTATAAGGCGTGCTTTCGTCACTTGATGTGGAAGAGGTTAACATATATATCCAGCCGTTGTGTGGAATACCCATAATCGGGTAAACAAAAGCGATTATGGATACGGTAGAAATATTTTCAAGATTACTAGGTCTTGTTTATTTTGCGGCGTTTTTCCCCTTCCTATTTCAAATTCGGGCGTTGATTGGAGAAACAGGCATTCTCCCTCTTCAAAAATACCTCGACTTCATTGCCTTACGTTTTCCAAAAGAAAAGTACTTTTATTTCCCCACTCTATTTTGGTTTAATGCGAGCAACAAAGCTCTAATGAGCGTCGCAATTCTAGGAACTTTTTTATCGATAGTATTGATGGCAGGTTTTTTCACTCCCCTTGTACTAATCCTTCTTTATGTTCTCTATCTATCGATAGTTTGGGCCGGCCAAATATTTTTGGGCTATGGTTGGGAAGGCTTTCTACTAGAAATTACCATTCATGCCTTCTTGTTAAATCTAACGCCTATCCCAGACACTTTCGTATGGATTAGCATTTACTTTCTTTTATTCCGTTTCCATGTTCAAGCAGGAGCCGTCAAACTCCAAAGCAAGGACCCTTACTGGAGAAATTTAACGGCTACCTATATTCATTACGAATCGCAACCCTTACCTAATCCAGTAGCCTGGTACATGCAAAAATTACCCATGTGGTTCCATAAAGCCTCATGCCTCTATATGTTCTTTGTAGAAATGGTCGTTCCTTTTGCCATTTTCTTTGGACCGGAAGTAAGACTTGTAGCTTTTGGCCTACTCGTTAGCCTTCAGCTAATAATTGCCTTTTCAGGGAATTTCTCATTTTTAAACTTAATGACGATTGTCCTTTGCACGGTTTTACTTGGAGTCCAACCTACCGAAATAACCTGGGTTGCTCCATTTGGCATCTTGCTTCTCACCCTACAAGCCATACGATTTGCCAATCATTTTTTCCCAAGAAGCACTTTTGAACGAATTCTTCAACCCTTCCAACATTTCTTTTTGGTGAATCGCTATGGCCTTTTTGCAGTCATGACCGTAAAGCGTTATGAAATTATACCCGAAGGAAGTGACGATATGGAAACGTGGAAACCCTATGGTTTCCGCTTTAAACCCGACAATGTCACAGAAAGGCCCCCCATTATTGCTCCTTTTCAACCTCGCCTTGATTGGCAAATGTGGTTTTTACCCTTTTCGCTCTATGATCCTAATTCTTGGTTTCAAAGTTTTCTAAGTGCCTTGTTAGAAGGAAATAAAGAGGTATTAAAATTAGTAAGAATAAATCCCTTTCCTGACAAACCGCCCAAGTATATTCGCGCGAGGGCGTATTTATATGAATATACTTCTTGGGATGAAGGGAAGCTTTCTAAAGCTTGGTATAAAAGAAAGGATGCCGGACTATTTACCCCCATCCTTACCTTAAAGAATACTAAATCCTAGAACCGTAGTGTTGAGCGTTCTCGAGATAGCGAGCCGATTGATAAATATCCAAATGTACAAAATTGTGCTCTGTAGGAACTATAAAAGAATCTCGGACAAAGACAACAATTCGATCATATTGATCTTTAACTTCATCCACTCTTTTTTGAATCGAACGCCATCTTGCTCTCTTTAAATCTTTTGAAACGCCTGTCCACATGGCTATTTTTTCATCATTCGAGAGTTCTTGTCCTGACTCGCGCTTATTAACTATCTGTTTAAAAACTCTAGCTTGTCTAGTGTATTCTGCATCCGGCGCAATAGATTCAGTTGTATAATTTTTGAAATCAAGTTTCTCATCTTCAGGGTGAATAAGAAAGTTTTTTGAACCTTCTGTTCCAAATGCTTTTATGAAATAATCGAGTACCTTCTTTTCGTGTTGGGGATCGACTCCGGGAACTTCAATGCAAACGAGCTTATCATTGGTAATTTTATTGTAGTCATTATGGGCCCACGTTTTCATCATCAACTCACGATTCGCTATAACCGCGTCTTTATGTTGATGCCATTTGGATAAAACTTCCGCCGAACTAATACGTAAACCTAATAAATTTTTAATTCCTTTGAAAAAAGATGCAATAATACGAAGGAGAAAACAAGATTGTTCAGGCTGACGAATCCAACTTAATCGTAATTTAGAGCCCAAATGGTCTATATCTACTTCTTCCGCCTTACCCGTTTCAAATATTCTTAAAGCTTGAAGAGTGAGGGCCCTTTCTTTTTGTGTAAGGCTTTTGAAATCATGATCATCCGCAAAAGCTAAATGACACAATGCAGCCTGTGCTTCTGTTTTTTCTATTTTCATTCCACTATCTCCGCAAATGGGGCTTGAGGCTCTCTTTTCAAGGGAACGACTTTAGGACTCTTCACCCAGGATTCTTTTTTGTTCCAATCAGGATACTGGGGGTGGGGACCAAAATTGTAGGTTCTCTTGTAATTAAATTCGAAATGGTTAATTTCTACTTCAAGAGCCTTACCTTTTAATTGAGTCACATCGAATGGATTGCCATTCGAATCAGACACATCGGCGGGCTTTATTTCTTTTAACTTTGCAAGTACAGGGTCGATTTTATTAGAATGCATATAGGCAACAAAAGGCCACATAATTATTCGAAGCGCAACGGTTGCGATATCTATCAATAATGCACAAATAATATTGGTAACTTTTGGAATAAACCGACTAATTTCAGGGGTTTGATAAAGATTTGGAAATAAAAGATCTTGAATGAGATGTTTCCCCCATTGAGGTCTTATAGGCATTAATGTGGCTCTCAGTTGGGTAGCCACGACTTTATCATCTATTAGTTGAAGAATTTCTTTGGCTTGTTCAGATCCACATTTCACTTTGGCCAAAGGAGCATGACTGAGATTTCTAAAATATATTGTTGTCGACATAGGAAATATTATAAAACTAAATTGTTAAGGAATCACAAATAATATGTTTATATAAAATAAATTAATAGAAAAAATTATCTATTTAGCTATAATTATAAAGATGATTTCTTTGTCTGCCGATGTTATTAACATAATTGGGGGTATGGGTAATATCTCATTAATACATGCCCTTCGACTTACCTGCAGAAGATTTAAGGGCCTTTTTCCAAACCCAATGGAGTTTGAGGCCAATCGAAGATTTCCCACCGTTGATAAAATAAATCAGATAAGCAATTTAAAAACGATTGTTGTCATGTTAAAATGTCAACAAATTCCAAGAAGTTCATTTTATCAGTATAAAAAAGACGATTGCGACCTTGAAGATATTAACTTCAATGAATCTCCAATTAAAAATAAAAGAACACAAAATCAAAGAGTCGAATCCGTTCGTAAAAGAGTAATCGCATTAGATCTATTTGCCACTTATTGCGCCTTTACTGAATTAACTTTAGCAGGTTTATACGACGTTTTACGTCAGGATGAATATGGAAAAATTCCTAACTTAGAAATCTTACTCCTGTTTTTTAACACTCTTAATTATAAAAACGATTGTACGGGCTCCTTAAAACCCAATCTTCTCTTAAAAAGAGCTTGCACTCTCAATTGGCTGCATGGAATAAAGCTGAGTTTAAATGCTGACGCAAAAATTAATGATGCTAGTTCTGAACTTCCGCTACAACTCATCATTACACATAATCATTTTGATTTATTTAATTTGCTTCTAGAAAAAGGCGCGAATGTTAATGGAATAAATCTTCATGGAAATACTCCTCTTCACACAGCGGCTTGTCATCCCACTCATGCTTTAGATTGGACATCCCGATTAATAAAAGCAGGAGCAGTAGATTCTTATCACCACGGCCATGAAACAGCCCTAACATATGCCATTAGGAATAAGAACAGAGCTCTTATTGCCCTTTATAAATTGTTGCAGCCTGCCGCCTTTGAAAACTGCACAGATGAAAAGTACAATAACTTTTTCCATTTGTCTGCTTTTTATTATTATGAGGGCATCTACAATGACTTGAAGATATCAAATGCCAAAGTGAATGTTGCAAATAAAGAAGGTGAAACGCCTCTTCATGTTGCAGCAAGATATGGCAATGAAGCGTCTTTCTTATTTTTCATTCAACTTGGAGCTTGCCCCGATCGTCCAAATAGATATGGAATGACTCCCCGTTCAATGGCTCCGGCTAATTGGATTTACTAAGAAAATTAAGGGATCCGAAGATCCCTTAAGAGAATAATTAGGTTTTATTCTTGAGGTAAGAAGCTAAAAGCGTGAGCAATAAACCACCCGCACCGCTACCACCAACGTTTCCTAAAAGTTGTCCCCAATCTACACTAGGTGCTGCATCTGGAGCTGCTTGTGTAAACGCAGTTGCGCCAAGAAGACCCAAAGCTTGTAAAATATAACGACCTACGCCACCACCGATAAGACCGATGACGGAATTCACTAAAGGTCCGAAGTTTTTATCTTTTTGAAGAGCACCTGCAATATTACCGCCGGCAGCACCGCTAACCAAACTGATAATTAAACTTACCCATTCCATTGATATATCTCCTTAAATTAGAAATTTTTAAAATATTAATTTGAACGATTTAGGTAAATACTAATTTTATAACTTAATAAGCCTTTGTTAATCAGACAGTTGCGACTTAATTACATCTATCATTTGATCAATTGATAGAGTGCTTGGGTTTAAAACAAGATCATATTCAACTCCATTATGTACGGCAATCGCTTGCGCTTTTGCAGAACCAATCGGTCTATCGCCCCTCTTTATTTCGTTGGCTTCTAACCATTCAAGTTCGGGCTTAATTCCAATCCATAAAACTTTATAATCTTTTAAAAGCGATCTCCATCGATCTATTATTTCTTTCCCACCGACCGCGGCTTCTTCTATAATTAGCCGATGTCCGCTCTTTAATAATGTTAAAACCACTTGCTGATTGGTCTTAATTATCTCTTCGCCATAAGGACCTATTTGAACAAACATATCCTTATCTAAATAAAAACCTTCAGCGGGACCCTCGCCTAACCAGTGGTTTGATTGGGGTGGCATTGCATAAATCAAAGTATCTAGTCCCCAAATTAAGTAAGGTTTATCTAAATTTCTCTGTAATGCATGAGATAAAGTCGATTTACCTGAACTTGAAGGACCATTAAAGAAAATGACATGGTTTTCCCCAAAAAGAGGTAAAACCAAAAAAATAAGATAGATCATGATTTTAAATTATTAACAATTCTCTCAGCTGCGTGACCGTCACCAAAAGGTGAAACTTCTTTTATCATAGCTTGGCGTTTTTTTTCATCTGAAAGGAGTTCATGGGCGGCTTTGTAGATAGGTTCGTAATCCGTGCCCACTAGCTTTGCCACTCCCGCATCAATTGCTTCTGTGCGTTCTGTAAATTCACGAGCAACCAAGACCGGCACTTTTAAACTGGGAGCTTCCTCTTGTATTCCCCCCGAATCTGATATCGCAAGCGTTGCTTTTTTAAGTGTCGCAATAAAAGTGATATAATCTAGCGGCTCGCTCAAATGAAAAGCTTTTAGCTTACCTAATGTCGAATGAATGGTATGTCGCACATTTGGATTGGGATGGACCGGTATTAAAAATTGGATATCAGAAAAATCGCGGCTAAGTTGAATGAGGGCTTTTAAAATTTCCGGCAATTTATACCAATTTTCCCTGCGATGCAACGTTATCAAGACGAGTCGTTTGGATGGGTCGATGTCAGGGTAAGGCAAAGGATTTTTAGACAGAATTTCAAATAAAGCATCGATCACCGTATTACCCGTCACCAAAATAGAATTTGGATTAATCCCTTCTCTGATCAAATTTTGTTTCGCAAGTTCGGTGGGAGCATAATGAATGGTGCTTAATCGACTAACTAAAACTCGATTCATTTCTTCAGGAAAAGGATGAAGATAATTGTATGTACGTAGACCGGCTTCTATATGACCAAATGGTATTTTGGCATAGGCGCAAGCAAGCCCCATTACAAAAGTGGAGGTAGTGTCCCCTTGCGCAAGGACTAAATCGGGCTTAATCTCTAGTAAAGTTCTTTCAATAGGAATTAGTAGGTCGCTCGTCAATTGGGTAAGGGATTGATTTGGTTTCATGATATTTAAATCAACATCCACATCAATCTTAAAGACCGATACCATCTGATCAAGCAATTCTCTATGTTGACCGAGCGATAAAACAGGCGCATCAAACGACTTATCACTTTTTAAAGCTTTTATGACGGGGGCCATTTTTATGACTTCAGGCCTTGTTCCAAACACCGAAAGAATTTTTTTCAAAGAGTGACCTCACGTGTTTCTGGATTCGAAGTAAGTACCGCGGCTCTTTGATATAAGGGGGCTGATTTAAAATTTTTTAATATCGTCGTAACAATCTCGTGATAGAATTTTTCCTTTTCGTGAGCAGGCATTTTCATTCCCGGAAAGAAATCTAATTGAGGCACCGTTTGAGTATCTAAAAAGTCTGTCGGATGAAAGAGAAAAGTAAGTCCGCAATTCGATTTTCTGCAAAGCTGAATGGCAGAATGAAAGTAAGCTCTCATTAAAGACAGGTTTATACTGGCTAAGTAAATCAGGTAACTCATGTGAAAAGGGCTTTTTAAGAAGGGCATTGTAGTGACGGGAAATTCGAGAATCTTTTTTCCATTTAACTTTACGTAATGGGCATGATTCGTGCGAAAACCCTCTTTATAACTTCCAAAAAGAGTATTGTCCTGTTCTTGCGTTTTCGTCTTTAAACGATAATAGGCTCTCGCTACAGGACCCAGAAAAGAGGGAAGTAAGCTTGAATCATAAAGATAGCCTCTTTGATTCAAGATTTGCAAAATTTCTTTGGACCAAGTGAATGCAGGCCCTCGAAACCCTACGGGCTTCTTTTGTATAGCTTTAAATATAGCTTCTTCCGCTTTAGATATTTCTTCTTCAGGATTTGTTATTAATGATTTCGGCGTGTGATTAAAAGAATGACTTGCAATTTCGTGCCCTTCGGCTGCCAACATCTGAATTAAATGCGGATTCAATTCCGCATCTTTGCCGACCACAAAAATCGTAGCTTGAATGTCGTAGGCTTTCAAACGCTTTAAAAAAACAGGAATAAAACTTTCTAAATAACTAGGGGCTTTATCCCAATCTTTATCTCCCTTAACTCTAAGGTACGCCCATAAATCATCTAAATCGAGTGTGATACTTACCGATTCAGACATATTCTTTTGTAATCCATTTTTTAAATGTAGGAGCGATGACAAAACACATCGCCACGATATATAGGAGATGGTAAATCAAAGCGCTTGCTAAAGCATCGCTGGCCGCTATTCCAAAGGGTTTTAAACCATATACAAAACCGAATTCTATCACGCCGATTTGAGCAGGGCTTTGAGGTAAAATGAGTGCAAATGCAATCAACACCGTCACCAGAATCCCCGCGGAAAAAGGAACATCCAATCCAATCGCAACCATGGCAAACCACTTTGCAAGACAAATGAAGGTCCATTGAATGACAGAAATAATCAAGATGGGAAAAACTAATTTTGGCTCAGTTAAAGACCGTAGCCCTTCAACGCCTTTATCCAAACGCGCATGCCACTTCGACCTAAATTCTGCTGAAAAGCCTTCTGTAATTCTTCCGAGCCAATGAATGGTCGGATCTTTCCAAACAACAAGGGAAATTAATACAAACGCAATCAAAAACATCACTGTAAAATATAGGATCAATTGATCCATGGGAAAGGTTGCGCTGGTAAAAGCAATAGTAAGGGCAAGCAGGAAAAGTAGCGTTAAAACATCATAAACCCTTTCGAGAAATATACTTGCCAAGATAGCTGTTTTACTTAATCCAAATCTTTTCCCAAGTAAAAAAGACCGGACAAATTCTCCAACCAATATAGAGACAAAGAAATTAAGGAAAACGCCCGCCATCATCGGAGGAAATAGGGAAGAAGTCTTTAAGTGTTTAATAGGATTTAGAATGTAGGTCCAGCGAAAAGCTTTAATCCAAAAGAAGGCGGCGGTAGCAAATATAATTCCGAAAATATATCGAAAGGTAACTTTAGAAAAGTCCGTTTTGGTTACTTCCCAATCAATGTCTTTTATAGATAACCATAAAAAGAAAGCTCCTATCAGAAACCCAAGAAAAACTTTTCCTTTATGTTCTTGAAGAGAACTTACTTCCATGCAGCCATCGCTTTTGTTGAAGCCTCCACAATAGAATCATTATTCAAGGTGGAATGGGAGGCAAGCTCGTTATTTACGTTCCAAATCAATTGGTCCTCAGTCCTTTTAACCTGTCCTTCCGGACGTGGACTATCAATCCACAAGGGCTGAACGATTTTTTCCCTATGGACAACCCAATGTATAATGGACTCTTCAAGATCGGGCCAGAGTTTTTTTAATTCATTGCTAAATCTTTTAAAAATTTCCTCATCGGACAAACTAAACCATTCTGATTCAGGAACATCGTATTTTGGGATCATAACGAAATCGTGGCCTGAAAATTCTTGGGATTCCCCTAACTGACTGACTTCAATAATGCCGGTAAAAGGAGCGCCCTTATCAATCAAATTTGTTACGTAAAAAGGACTTAACGATTTTTTTAAGACCAGGGCCAGTCTAATAACCCCTAAAAAACGAGGATTCGGCGTATCGGGATATAAATCTTTTAATTGAGGGGCAATTTTCTTTAGTAAAGCCGTTGGTATCGTGCTAACTAACCGATCATAAGTGAATTCATTTTGATCGGTTTTAACTTTGACAGACTGATTTGAATGATGTTCGATCCCCTGCACTTTTTGATTTAAATGAACTTTCGAAATAGAGGGCATAAGAGCATCAAAAAGAACTTTTAAACCTCCTCCTTTTAGATGGCCCATCCATTCCCTTCCATCTGGAGTACGAGTCGATGAATAACGCCTTAAAGTGGACCAAATTAAAGTGGCGGGTATTTCATCCTTTAAAGATCCAAACTTAGATTGAAGAAGGGGATCCCATATTTTTTGATAAACCTCATTTCCAAATACCCCTTTTAACCAAGTAGACGCCTTAAGCCCATCAATTCTTTTCGGATCGGTAATGGTGTAGTTATAAAGAATACCCGACATCAATCGAACTTTTTGCCAAGGTGTAAGGGGTGGAAAGGAAATAAACTCCCATAAATTGCTCATCGAAACGTGTTTGCCTTGCCACAGAAAGCCTGTTTTAGTGGCTGACCAATAGAGTTGATCCGTTAAATTCAACTCATCAATTAAACCCAGAAGGTATTTATCGGACTTCAAAATGACGTGATAATATTTATCCCAAACGAAATCACCAAAATTAAACCAAGTTGAGAGTCCACCAATTTGAGGGCCGCCTTCAATGATTTCGATTTCATGACCGAGCTGGTGAAGACGGTGAGCCATCACCATACCCATCATTCCAGCTCCAATAATTCCTATTTTCATGCGCCTTCCTTAAATGCGGATCGATGATAAATAAGATGGTATATCGAAATAGCCGCCAGAACGAGCAATCCCGCGTCGGCAGCAACCCGATAACGCCAACATCCACAAATTAGAAGAGCAACCCCCGTTAAAAATAACGGAAGAATCCAAAGCCTTACTAATCGATTTAAACGAGCTCTTTCTTCCCATAACGCGACGATAGATAAGACAATAAGTAATAGGGTTGGCAAATTCCCGCTTAAAAATCTTAAAGGAACATGTAGCTCAATGGGATAAATAGCCCATAAATTTAAAACTTTTGCCGCTTCCAAATAGAGAAAATCAATAGGATGGGCTTTTATCCAATCCCAAAGCCGGCTGTAGAGTAGTTTTTCTCTTTCTTTAGGAGGAAGCTTCTTTTCTTCTTCGGTTAAATAGCCGTTATCCCAAATCCATAGCCCTGGGCCAATCACCGTTGTTCGGCCTTTATAATTAGGGGTGATTTTATACCCTTCCATTAAGTTGGGATTGATTCCTCCCGCAATGGCATCTGCCCCATTTGCGCTAAGTAAAATAAAGCGATTTTCTTTTTTAGTGACGGAATATGACCAGGGGGCGATCACAATCGCGGTTCCTATTACAAAAACAATAAAAGGAACGAGCGCTTTGAAAAAGACTCGATTTTCAAAGGCAATGATTAAAAAGACGAACGGCAAAAACATAAAAAACATGGGATGTATCAAGATGACAATCCCAAAAAATAACCCGAGTAAAATCCAGCGCCAATAGGGAGGTATTTGAGAAGGAATCGCCCACAAAAAGGCTATAAATAAAGGTAGCGATACACTTTCACTAAAGTAGCTCGAAGAAAAATAAAGGATGGAGGGCCATATTGTAATAAAAATGCCCGATGCGATTGCAACCCATTCATTATTAGTGATTTTCTTGGCAAGTCCATATAAAAAGGGTGCTCTTAATGATGAAAGAAAAATTAAAACGATTTGAGCGCCCGCTAAACTATAACCTGTTAACCATAAGGCAACTCCAACAATAAGGGGAAATCCTATAGGGCGATAACTATTAACTTCATACGTTCCCTCTGCAACTTTCATCCCCTGATTGTAGTAATAACGCTCATCCGCATATTCCTCTTGAACACCTAAACTTTCGACTGTCGGATGGGGGTTATAAAAATAGAAAAATGAAAGGGTTACAAATAGAGCAAAAAAATAAAGTGCCAAATATTTCATTTCCCTTTGAATAGCAGTACTTTTTATTTTTTAAAACCTATTGTTTTTTAAAAGCGGTTTTTCGATATGTGAGGGATGAGCGTTTATCTATTCTTTCCCGCCTACAATGAAGAAAAAGGCATTGAAAAAGCCTTAACCGATGCCCATAACACGTTGAAACAGGCCAACATCGATCATACCCTTGTGGTTGTAAATGATGGGAGTAAGGATAAAACAGCTGAAATCTTAAATCGCTTAGACCTTCCTTTAAAAATCGTAACCCACCATCAAAATAAAGGACTCGGCGCCGCATTAAGAACCGGAATTGAAACGATTGTCCCCATGACAAAACCAGGTGATATAGTTGTCACACGCGAATCCGATACCACTCAAAGTGCTCAAGTGATTTTAGAATTGATCAATGCGGTCAAAGAAGGGGCCGACTTTTCAATTGCATCCGCTCTTCACCCAGAGGGTTTTAAAAATGTTCCCTATCATCGTCAACTCCTCTCGCATGGAGGGAATTTAGTATATAAAGTCCTATTTCCCATCCCAAACTTAAATAGCTATACGAATTTATCTCGCGCCTTTAAAGCGGAACTCCTTCAAAAAGCTTTAAATACTTATCAAAAAGATCTAATCACCTCAGACGGTTTTGAAGGGGTGGCAGAACTTATATTAAAATTAAGAAAATTCAATCCAACCGCAAAAGAAGTGCCCGTTGTAATCGATTTTTCTACCCTACAAAGGCCCTCCTCTATGAGAGTAGTTAAAACGATCTTCAATAGTTTAAAGCTTTGCTTTTCCCAATTAGGTAGATAAAGGTTTTTCCCTTTGGCTTAACCAATAAAGAGAGCCTAATAAGAATAGAGGGATAAATAAATCGTTAAACCACACAAATACTCCAATGTTAAAAGGAGCAGTGTTCCCTTTTAGGTATTGGATTATATGGAAAAAGAAACATCCCAATAAAAAAACCGCATTTCCAATGATAGTGGCATTCCAAAAGAGTCCTTGAAAGCGGTAACTAAGCAGCCCTAAAACCCCAAAGGCAAGGCCTGCCGATCCCACTTCTTGTTGAAAAGGATTTCCTGGAGGAAACCCAATTCCATTTGCGATTTCTTCCGCCATAAAAGTATGAGCAAAAAAAGAAAGGCAGCCCATGACCCCCACATTAAAAAAAATCACATAAGTTAAAAAAAATCGCTCCCAAGATTCCCATTTCTTCGTGACGATGAGATGCAAAATGGCCGCTATTACAGCAGTAAAAAAAAGAAAAACCGGAAGCATTATATTCTCCTTAATAGATGAGTAGTAACCTCATCGATTGATAAATTTCAATTCTTTTTTAAGAAGATTCCTCTTAATATTTTTTCATGAAGAAACTCTTATTTATATCTTTAGCGCTATTTTCAACCGTATTTTCATCGACCGAGGAAGCGCGAGCTTCCCTATTAGATCGTTTAAGTGGCGAGTGGATTTCCCGAGCCATTTACACAGCCAATCAACTCGAAATATCTGACTTTTTAATGAAAGGTCCAAAAGATATTGAAGAGCTTGCAAAATTGACAAAGACCCACCCGGACTCTTTAAAACGAATTATGAGAATTTTAACGAATGAGGGACTTTACATTGAAGAATCAGGCCTTTATCGAAATTCAGAGGTAGGAGCGCTTCTTGCCAAAGATCATCCCGATACCCTTCACTCTGTTACCCAATTTTATGGTGAAGAGGTTCGCAAATCGTTTGATGAGCTTAAAAGTTCTGTGGAATCGGGCGTGCCTGCCTTTAATATCGCCTATCATGAACCTGTTTTTGTCTATTTCAAAGAAAATCTTCTTCGGGCGAAACTATTTCAGAGCGTGATGAAAGAAAAATCTTCTGCCGTCATTAAAAGTGTCTGCGAAAAAGTTGATTTTTCCAAATATGCTAGTTTAGCCGATATTGGAGGTGGCAACGGCGCCTTTTTAAATGGAATTAAACAAAAAAATAGCAATTTAAAAACGTATTTATTCGAACGACCCGAAATAATTGCTATTGCGAACGCGCCGACTAGTAACCTTGTACCCGGCGATTTCTTTAAATCGATCAATATTACCTGTGATGCCTACCTACTTAAATCAATCATCCATGATTGGAACGATGAGCAGGCCATTACGATCTTGTCAAACATCCGTCAAGCGATGCCTGAAAAAGCTGAAGTATTAATTGTTGATATTGTTCTTCTGCCCAATGGTGAAAAACCTTATGCCGATGCAATGGATCTTTTAATGCTAACTATGGTTGGGGGCAAGGAGCGAACTTTTGATGAATTTAAGTCTATTGCAGAGCTTTCAGGATTTGAAATCGTTCAAGTTATCGATACTTCTACCGAATTCTCCGTACTTCGATTGAAAATGAAATAACGGGCTTTAGCCCGTTTTATTTAAATTTGCGGTGCCAGAGCATCCCTAAGCGTGACGCGACACTGGTTAGATAATCAACGTCAATCTGAGATAAAGTATAGCTCTTTGGTGGAATGTAGGCTAAAACCCCAAGCGTTTCTTCTTTATCTTTTATAGGCAAAAATAAAGCGCTAGCAAGAGGAAGCGTATCTGTAAAAAGACCGGCGGCTTTGCCGTTTTCTATTGTCCACGCGATGATGGCGGACTCACGATCTTTTGCAAGCTCAGGTAAAAGCGTTTCCGGCCAATCTCTATGTTTCATAATAATGTCAAAATACCCGGGAAATTGAGTACTAAGTTTAGAGGTGACCAATGATCGCAAATCTATCGGATCAACGGCATTGTTTATCGATCTTTCAATTTCATAAAAACGCCTTAAAGTTCGCTCACGTAGCAATAACAGTCGATCTTGAATATTAAGTTTCATCATCAACAAGCCAAGCGTTACCGATAAAATGAAAAACGCAACCAATAAGGCAATGTCCTCTCCCTTAAGGATGAAAGGATGGAATAACGGAGGTATAAAAAAGAAATTCCAAATAATCGCACTTAATAAAGCGGCAAATAAAATTTCTTTAAAACCGACATAAAAGCTTAGCATTAAAATATTTGCTAAAAATAAAAATCCGACGACTCGATATCCCGTATAAGGCTGTAAAAACCACCCCGATAATGCCACTAATAAAAGGCTGGAAAAAACGGCGCTTAGCCCTTTAAACGAAAAATTTAATTTCCCTTTTACATTATGTAAAATTTGCTCTCTCAGAGTTAATAGTGCACTTTGATGTAAAATCAATATGTCTATATTTCTCACCTTTCTTTCAAGCTTTTGAAGCAAAGAAGGGCTTAAAAAATTCATTAATCGATTGTGAGGATAAGACCTGCCAATAACAATCAAAGTGACTGCCTTATCTTGAGCCACTCTCGATAAAGCTTGCGCGACATTACTATCGCGAGTTTGAACCACTTCTGCCCCAAGATCTCGGGCTAAGCTTAAATTTTTCTTAAGCTGCTCTTCTGCCATTTGAGGAATTTCTTTTCCCTGATCGACATACACAGCAACCCAAGGCGCATCAAGTTCAAAAGCTCTTTTTCTCGTTGCACGAATAAGCTCTTCCGAAAAAAAACTAGGGCTGACGGCAACCATTAATTTATCACGGAGTTTCCACCCTTTTGGTTTAATAGCATGAAGATCGTGTTCAACCTTTTCAGCCGTTAACCTCAAACCCAGGTCCCGAAGTGCGCTTAAATTTTCCTTCTTAAAAAAATTCTCTACAGCGATACGGGACATCTTTCCCGTATAAACTTTTCCCTCATCAAGGCGCTTTAATAGATCTTCCGGGGGTAAATCGATAAATTCGATGGAGTAGGCTTTCTCGAGGACACTATCAGGAACGGTTTCTTTAACCTCAACTCCTGTCGCTTTCTCGACGTCCCCTTTTCTACTTTCAACATGCTGAACATTTAAAGTTGAGTAGACATCAATGCCATTTTCAATAAGTTCAAGAACATCTTGCCATCGCTTATTGTGACGGGAGCCCGGAGCATTTGTATGAGCCAATTCATCTACAAGAACAATATCGGGCTTTAATTTTAAGATTTCTTCCAAATTCAATTCTTTTAGCAAAATATCGCGATAGAGAATCTCTTTCTCCGGTACTTTCTCAAGTCCATCTAGAAGCACTTCAGTATCTTTTCTCCCATGGGAATTAACAACACCAACTAGAACGTTTAAGCCTGCTTTTTGTTTTTGATGAGCTTGTTCCAGCATGGCGTAGGTTTTCCCCACCCCTGCACACATCCCAAAAAAGACCTTAAGATGTCCTTTTTTATCGTCCTCTTCTTTATTGGCGACTTTTAAATATTCATCAGGGGTTAAAGGTTCTGTCATAGCTCACCTGATTCCAGGAAGAGGTTTATTTCAAGAACATTGACTACGTTGTCAGTAAGAATTCTTTCTTTTATTTTTTGCTGTTGTATTTCATTGAGATTTCTTGCTTTTACAACTCTTTCAAGCTGATAAAGCGCGGCTTGTTGAGAAATATGGGGATCTAGCCCACTTGCAGAAGCATACAATAAATCAATAGGGACATTCCCTCTCTCTTCAACCTGTTTTCTCAACTCTTTACTCGTCATGGAGAGGTTACTTCCCCCTGATGCTAATGGGTTATATCCTCCTGATGAAGGCCTTCCATGAAAATATTTTTCGGAACTAAATTTTTGTCCGAGCAATTCAGACCCAATCACTTTCTCCTTTCGATATACCAGACTTCCGTCTGCTTGGTGATTTGCGAAACTTTGAAGTAAAAGGGTTACGATGAAAGGGTATATTACCCCTGTCGTTAACAATAAAAAGATAAACACCTTAACCGCTTTCATATCCACCCAAGAGAGTTAATCAGTAAATCAATCAGTTTAATGCCAATAAATGGGGCAATAATTCCTCCCAATCCAAAAATGACTAAATTTCTAAATAGCAGCTGACTTGCCGATGCCGGTCGATATTTAACACCTTTTAAAGCGATGGGAATAAGGGCCAAAATAACGAGTGCGTTAAAAATGACAGCACTTAAAATAGCCCCTTCGCGTGAAGATAAATTCATTATATTTAAAACATTTAAATAACTGTTGCCTAGAGATTGTCCATAGATATCGGCAAAAATGGCGGGTATAATCGCAAAATATTTAGCCACATCGTTCGCAATACTAAAAGTGGTCAAAGCTCCTCGAGTCATCAAAAGTTCCTTACCGATTTCGATGATATCGATAAGCTTGGTGGGATCGCTATCCAGATCAACCATATTGCCCGCTTCACGGGAAGGCTGCGTCCCCGTGTTCATTGCCACACCCACATCTGCTTGAGCAAGCGCCGGCGCATCGTTTGTCCCATCTCCGGTCATGGCAATCAAATACCCCTTTTTTTGCTCCTCTCGAATAAGCTTTAATTTGTCTTCGGGTTTTGCTTGTGCAATAAAATCATCTATACCCGCCTCAGCAGCAATGCTGGCAGCTGTCAAAGGATTGTCACCGGTTATCATGATGGTTTTAATGCCCATTTTTCTCATTTCATTAAAACGCTCTTTAATTCCCCCTTTCACCACATCCTTAAGCGCAATTAAGCCAAGCAAACGATTATTCTCCGCCACCAGTAAAGGGGTTTCCCCTTTTTGAGCTATGCTATCGATTTGTTTCTGAAAATCTGCCGGAAAATCGCCTTCATTTTCTATTAACCATCCTTTTATAGCGTCTACCGCCCCTTTTCTCAGCAATCGATTGCTATTCAATAAATCAATTCCGCTAAGTCGCTTTTCTGCAGAAAAAGGAAGCACATTAACTTGTGAGTTCTTAACTTCTTCTCCCCTTAACCCATATTTTTGTTTTGCCAAAACTACAATAGATCTGCCTTCAGGAGTTTCATCCGACAAGGAAGCCAGTTGAGCCGCCTCAGCAAGTTCAAGCTCTTTCACATCAGGTGCGGGAATAAACTCTATAGCCATACGGTTCCCGAGGGTAATCGTCCCCGTTTTATCGACAACGAGTAAATTAACATCTCCTGCCGCTTCAATCGCTCGCCCGCTTTTTGCGATCACATTTTTTTGGATTAAACGATCCATTCCGGCAATTCCGATAGCATTTAACAAGGCGCCAATCGTAGTGGGAATTAAACAAATAAAGAGTGCAATTAAAATGGGGATCGGCAAATAGATTCCTCCCGCATAATGGGCAAATCCTTTTAAAGTGGCCGTCGCGTACAAAAATACAAGGGTAAGAGATGATAAAACGATTGTTAATGCTGTTTCATTGGGAGTTTTTTGGCGTTCTGCCCCTTCAATAAGGGCAATCATCTTATCTAAAAACGTGTGACCTCCATCTGAGGTTGATTCTATAACGATGCGATCGCTCACCACTCTCGTGCCCGCAGTAACGGCGCTTCTATCGCCTCCACTTTCTCTAATTACGGGCGCCGATTCTCCAGTAATCGCCGATTCATCAACTAATGCAATCCCTTCTATGATCGTACCATCAATGGGAATGATATCTCCCGCATAACAAACAACTTTTTCCCCTTTACTTACTTCTGTGGCAGCCACTAAAATTTCGCGCCCTTTTTCAAGCTTTTTTGCTTTCGCTTCAACTTTGGATTGCTTTAATGATTCAGCTTGCGCCTTTCCCCTTCCTTCGCTAAGTGCACTCGCAAAGTTGGCAAATAGCACAGTAAACCAAAGCCAAAGGGCGATTTGAAAATTAAAAAAATCGAACTTAAAACAAAGAAAAATGGAGACTATAGCGGCTGACAAATAAGTCAGGAATAAAACCGGTGAATAAAATAAATCTTGGGGCATGAGCCTTTTGAAAGATTCTTTTGCGGCCCATTTAATTTGAGAAAACGAAAAAGGTATATGTTTACGAGACATTAGAATGTATTCCCTCTCATCAAAGCCACTTGTTCAGCAAAAGGTCCAAGGGATATAACCGGAAAGAAAGTAAGGGCCGCCATAATAATAATGATCGAGCAAAGCAATATTGCAAAAAGCGGGCTATCGGTAGGAAAGGTTCCAGCAGTCGGAGGAGTGGCTTTCTTTCTAACAAGAAGATCTGCAAGAAATAACGTTGGCACAATTATAGTAAGCCGTCCTAAGAGCATAACTACACCTAAGACAATATTATAGTAGGGAGTATTCGCATTAAGTCCCGCAAAAGCAGAACCATTATTCCCCGCCGCCGACGCAAAAGCATATAAGACTTCACTTAAGCCATGGGGGCCTTTCGCACTTACTGAAAAAAGTCCTTCAGGTAAAACAAGCGATAATGAAGTGCCGACTAAAATTAAAAGGGACGGCAATAATAAAATCAGCATCGCAAGCTTTATTTCGCGCTTTTCAATTTTCTTTCCTAAATATTCGGGCGTCCTCCCGACCATCAAACCAGCTAAAAAAACCGTTAAAATAACATACATCAACAGTCCAACAAGACCCACTCCCACCCCACCAAAGATAATTTCCCCGGATAGAATGTTCAATAGTGCAATCCCTCCTGTAATGGGATTAAGGCTTGAAATCATCGCATTGACGGAGCCATTGGAAGTGGCTGTTGTTGATTCTGTCCAAATAAGCGTAGGATCGTGTTCAAATCTAAGCTCTTTTCCTTCTAAACTCTCAAAAGGAATTTCATTGAATAGAATTGAAAAGATAAGTCCTAACGCCCACAAAGCTGCGCAGGCTATGATTAGAACTATGCCTTCTCTTCTTTTGCCGATCACTAATCCAAAAAAATAAAGAGACGCAACAGGGATTAATAATATCGCAAGAGTTTCTAAAAAGTTTGAGTAAAGGCTGGGATTTTCAAACGGATGTGCGGAATTCGCATTAAAAAATCCCCCTCCATTGCTACCCAGTTGTTTGATGGCGACTTGAGAGGCTACAGGCCCCATCGGCAATTTAAGGGCTTCATTTTCCATCGTTTCAATTGATACGTAAGGATGGATGTTTTGAATAACACCTTGAACGCCCAATATAAGGGCGAATACTAATGATAGAGGCAATAAAAAAAAGAGAGTGGATCGAATGACATCCGTCCAAAAATTTCCAAGTGTCGTTTGATTTTCACGTAATAAAGAGCGAATAAAGGCAAAAGAAAGCGAAAGGCCGGTTGCCGCACTTAAAAAATTCTGAACGGTCAGTCCAATCATTTGACTAAAATAAGAAAGAGTCGACTCTCCCGCATATGCTTGCCAATTCGTATTGGTGACAAAACTAATAGCGGTGTTAAAAGCCAAATCGAGGTTTAACCCTTCAAATTTTTCGTGATTTAAGGGAAGGTGGCCTTGCAAAACAAGAAGAAGAAATAAAAATACTAATCCTATTCCGTTAAAAAGAAGAAGAGCATTTAGATATTCTTTTGCACTCATCTCACTATAGGGATTAATTTTTAATAAATTAAAGAGCGGTGTTTCCCAATTCATAGCGGGTCTGTAAAGAAATACAAGCCATTTTGCTACAGGAACTACAAGTAAAAATAAGGTGAAAAGCAGCAACGTTGAAAACATTTAAAACCGCTCCGGGTGCAATAGGGTATAAATGAGATAGCCCGTTATAACAAGAACTCCCGCTATAAAGAAAACAATCTCACTCATTTTTACTCAATATAGAATGTTTGTATCCATAAAACACATAAATGAATAGACCGATAATTAACCATACAATTAATCGAATCCAGTTACTTGCTCCTAGAGATAGCATCATAAGGCCACAAGTCAATAAACTCATAAATGCGACAAAAGGTAAAAACGGTGTTTTAAAAGGTCTTCTTATTTTTGGAAATTCATAGCGAAGAACACAGACCCCTAAAGTAACGACGATAAACGCAAATAACGTTCCAATACTTGTCATATGTCCTACTACTGAAATAGGAAGAAAAGCTCCAAAAGTCCCTGTTAAAATTAAAAGCAACCAATTGATCAACCATGGCGTTTTAAACTTAGGATGGAGCCTACTTAGTGCCTGAGGAATTAATCCGTCTTTGGCCATGGTGTAAAAAATGCGAGACTGACCCACAAGAAGAACTAAAATGACCGATGAAAATCCCGCAAGAATTGCAATTTTAATAAAATATTTTAGCCAGGTATAGGGAGTATGATCGATCGCGAGAGCAACAGGAGCTGCCGTACTCAATTCTGTATAATTAACAAGGCCCGTTAAAACAAAAGCAAATAAAATATATAGCAGGGTTGAAACACCTAAAGAACCCATAATTCCAATAGGTAAATCTCTTCTTGGATTTTTTGTTTCTTGAGCAACCGTTGAAACGGCATCAAAACCAATATAGGCAAAGAAAATAACCCCTGCTCCTTTAAAAATACCGCTCCATCCAAATTCCCCAAATACCCCCGTATTATCAGGGATAAAGGGAACAAAGTTGTTATAATTGATATAGGGGAACCCAAGTAAAATAAATGAAATGATTATGATAACCTTTAAAGCCACCATAAAACTATTAAATCGAGCCGCTTGTTTTATTCCAAAGATGATTAAAAAAGTTAAAAGGGTTGTAATAACAAGCGCGGGTAAATTGATTAGCCCTTCTTCATGATGTTGCCAAGGGGAGCTGGCTAAATATTTTGGAAAGGGTATACCAAAATCTTCCAATAAAGAAATAAAATAAGCTGACCAACTTATCGATACAGTAGCTGCTCCCACTGCATATTCCAAAATTAGATCCCATCCTAAGATCCAAGCGATCAATTCTCCAAAGGTTGCGTAAGCATAGGTATATGCGCTTCCTGATAATGGGATCATCGCAGCAAGCTCGCTATAGCAAAGCCCTGCAAAACAAGAACCTAAACCGGCAATAAGAAAGGAAATTAATATAGCCGGCCCCGCATTTTCAGCGGCGGCAATACCGGTTATCGAAAAAAGACCTGCTCCAATAATGACTCCGATTCCAAATACAATTAATTGAGGGGCGGATAATGCCCTTACAAAATGCGTTTCATTTTCTTCAGGGATTAATTGATCAAGCGGTTTTCTTCGAAACCAATTCATTTTGTCAGAGTGATTTGCTAAATGATTTTTGTCTATTTTTTTATGTTCTTAAATTCATTAAGTTTTTAAACTTAAAGTTGTTAATATTGTTCGACTTCTTTATCTCTTTAAGAATGGAAACCGTAGTTGATCTTGCGCGCAATAATCATTATGTAATGAATCTCGATCGAAATGTACTTATCGATTTTGATCAGCCGATCGACCCTATTCAACAAAGAATTCGTGGAATTATCCAATTAGTGGAATATTGGAGCGTCATTCCTTCGACAATTCCTGCTGCCATTAAAAATCCCGGCACTTATATGGCAGGTATTGGAGCAGGATTATTGATAGGGGCATATTTTAGAATCGATAGTGAAAAACAAAGGACGACAAAAGTCTCCTATATAGAAGATTGGAAACTCTATTTTGAGCATTTTGCGGCCTACAACAAAACCGCCTTTTGCGTAAACGCCCTTGTAAGAGGATTCATTACTATCTCTCTTTTAACGAGCGCTATCTTATTTAATAGTGAATGGCATTCTTTTCCCGAAGGAGTTTGTGCAGGGTTCGCAATCGGTTTTGAGGTGATGGGAATTATTATATTAAGTACTCAAACAGTTCCCGCTGCTATAGAATCCCCTGAAGAAGAGGAAGGTTTAACATGAGTTGGTTATGGCTTTTAGGTGCAATTATATTTGAAGTTTTGGGAACCACTTCTTTAAAAATTTCCTTTGGAATGAGTAAACTGATTCCTAGCATTTGCGTCTTTCTTTTTTATGGCTTGAGCTTTGTGGCTCTTTCCATTGCCTTAAAAACGCTTGATATCAGTATAGCCTATGCGATTTGGGCAGGACTCGGAACCGCAGCTATTGCCGTCATTGGGTTTATTTATTTTGGCGAAGACATTAATACAGTCAAAATTTTATCTATTTTACTCATCGTATTAGGCGTGATAGGATTAAACCTAACGTCTAAAGTTCACTGATATATGATTGCAAATAGCATAACGTCATTTGATCAACTCGATGCAAGTTCAAAAGCAGATATTATTGAAATTCGATTCGATCTTTTTGATCATTTAGATCTTTCCCCCATCAAATTTGAAAAACCTACCATTTTTACCCTAAGGCCCGTTCGTCAGGGAGGCAAATTTCAGGGAACCGAAAAAGAGCGTTTTCAGCTGATTGAAAAATTCTTGAAGTGGAAGCCCACCTTTTTTGATATCGAAGCCGACACAAACCCCGCATTCATCGAAAAGATTGCAAAAGAATATCCCGACACAAAATTAATCGGCTCTCACCACGATTTTGAAAAAACGCCGGAAAACCTTGAGTTTCCCAGCAATCCTCACTTTGCTTTATCCAAATTAGTTACTTTTGCCAATAGTTCACTCGATGGCTTTCGAATGTTAAAGGCTTTAAAAGGAAAAAAGAATGTGATTGGGCATTGCATGGGAGACAAAGGTAGCTTTACCCGAGTGCTCGGAAAAATCTGTGGAAGCGCTATCACCTATGCAGGTAAAACCGCTTCAGGACAATTTAGCATTGATGATCTAACTGAAGTCTATCGATATAAAGAGCTTAATAATGAAACGGCCATTTGGGCCGTCATCGGCTCCCCCATACAACAGAGCATTGGACCCCACGTCCATAACGCCGTTATGAAAAAAGCGCATGTTAATGGGGTCTATGTGAAAATTGAAGTTCAGCCTCACGAACTTGAAACTTTTTTTAAAGTGATTAAAGAGTTTACGTTTAAGGGTTTAAGTGTAACGATGCCTTTAAAAGAACTCATCATTCCCTATTTAGACATTTCTCATGCTTCTTCGATCAATACCATTAAAATTAGTGAAAAAATAGAAGGATGGAGCACGGACGGAATTGGCGCAATTGAAGCTATTCAAAAGCATTTACCGCTTAAAGGCAAAAAAGTCGTCATTTTAGGAGCGGGTGGAGCTGCGCAATCCATTTATCAGGAGTTAATTAAAGTAGGCGCCGAGGTTTGGGTCTTAAATCGTACAATTGAGAAAGCTAAGAAATTAGCAGGCGCTCGCGGAGGAGATCTCAAAGATTTAAAAAAGCTTGAATACGATTTATTAATCGATGCGACGCCTGAACCCCTACCCGTTAATCCTGAAGATATTCATAAAAATTCATGGTTCTTCGATGCTAAGCTAAGACCGGCTAAAGACGCTCTTCATAAATACTTAAGCAAGAATATTTACGGCTGGGAAATGTTTCAATATCAGGCCCTTTATCAAGATGAAATTTGGTTTGGGATCAAGCCCTATGATCAAATTGAACAACTTGTTAAAGATGCTATATGGCGTTAATACTTCTTGACTCAACCATTCCTATTCCCCCTGAACTCGTAGAAGAAAATCTTGAAAGAATAAAAAGGATTATACCCTTTTTGAATGCTTTTGCAGAACTTCAAAGAGATTTAAAAAGATATGCGTTAGACGCAGCGGACTATTATCGGCATAAATATAAATATTGGACATGGGTTTCTCAAATGGCCTATGCCCCTCAATTGCAAAGAATTAATAATCTAGCTTTAGAAATAAAGAATTATGTCGCTACAACTCGCATAGACCATTTAAAAGAAAGAGACCTTGCCAAGGGTTTAATAGATTTTTGTGGATCAAAATCATTTCGTGATCGACTGACTCTTTTGGATTCTTACATACAAAGCCTCTCTGTTAATAGACTTATATTTTTTATAAAACAATCGATCGAAATTTCTACAAAGCAGACTCGTACTCCTCCAAATCAAGCTTTCATCGAACTATATAAACAAAAAATCCCTTCCTTTACACCCACCCAAGAAGAATGTGAAGCTCTCGAAAAACTGTATGTTATTTGCCATGACTTTAAAGCAAATGAGTTTGAGGATTTGATTCTGTCATTATTTAAAGATGAACAAGACAAACTAAATCTTTTAATTAAACCTACCAAAACGATAGCCTCAGTCAGTGGAAATCCAATAGGTATACAAGAACAATGAACGGTGTATCCTCATTTACAAAAACTGTAGAATTTAGTCAGGTTCAAGCTCGAGTTACTTTAATTAGGGAACTCATTCCTTCTGTCTTATCCTTTCCTGAACTTGTAACCGAATTAAAGAACTATTCAACCCGCTTAACAGACCAATACGTACAAGGAACTAGGGAATCGTGGGCTCCAGTATGGTACAGGGAGACTAAAGCGCAAATCCGAGCTTTAAATTCCTTCATTCAGGGCGTTGATATTCCTGCCAATCAAGCCGTATTTAAAACGGCTCAATTGTTAGATGAACTTAAAAAATTTTCGCAACTTGATAACTTTGATCCTCTTGAACGTCTACATGGCTATGTAACGACAATAACATCCGAAAGATGGTGTTTATTCGTAAAACGTTGCTCGACAGAAAGAGTATATTACCCTTGTTTAGTCGAATTATTT
The DNA here is from genome assembly GCA_020051235.1 of Parachlamydiales bacterium. Taxonomy (GTDB): domain Bacteria; phylum Chlamydiota; class Chlamydiia; order Chlamydiales; family Parachlamydiaceae; genus CAZABG01. The sequence goes on from JAGVJG010000172.1 coordinate 33,012, forward strand.
TTCGTCAATGTCACTCGTATACAAACTAGCAAAGTGATTGTAGCTGCAGCGATTTATCAACTATCTTTAGATTTTGATAATATCAAAGCTTTTAAAGTAACTTTTTGGGCGGATAAAAACCCTCGCCGCATCCCATCACTCGTACCCGTTATTAAAACAGACGCAGTGGAAATTATTGATTGGTGCGAACAAAATGACCTTTTTTCCAGAGCTCCTTATTCCGAATCTCCGGAAGTTTCACATCACCTACAAAGCCTTTCAAATGCAGCCATCCATTTTTTAGCTAAAAGAATTTTCGAAAAATTTCTAAATTCTTCTCAGCCCTTTAGCTATGCTCAAAGAGAGCATCTTCTTTTTTCGAAAGAATTTGAAATGTTTGAAAGAATCACTTCTAAAGTTGTTGCATTTAGTACAGAACGGCTCAAATTAGATCTAGAAAAGCTTTATGATAAAGCGGTTCGTGAACAACATTTGCAAGTCTTGGAATACTTAATAGATAACTATCCCGTTACTACGTCAAAACAAAGGGAAGAGCTTGTCAACAGTAAACCGGATCTTTTCATTATTGTTGATACTGCCGCAAGAGATATCGCTCCTCTTTTTTCAAAGGTGCTAGAGGAAAGACATCTAAAATTGATGGCCTTTTTGATTCGACATGAACCGGTGCCCAAAATTGAGGATTGGCTTAAAAAAGCCGCTCGAATTTATGGAAATGAAAAAGTCATCAACCTACTTATCGAAAATGATTTTCCATGGGATTCTGAAACGATTTTATTGGAAGTTAACGTTAGTGGTGATGTTGATTTGACGCGTCTATTCATTGCAAAAGGGGCAAAAGTAACTGATAAAGTAATTGCAGATGCTGAAACTCATGGCAACACTGACATTTTAGATGTATTAAGATCATGAAATATACCTGTCCGATGCATCCTGAAATCAATAAGGAAGGTCCTGGAGATTGTCCTATCTGTGGAATGGCTTTAGAGCCTATATCAGGTCGTTCGGACGAAAGTGAATATAAAGATTTGAGGCTTCGCTTTTGGATTGGGGTCATGCTGTCTTTACTTAATATCTATTTTGCCTTTATCCATGACCCCTTCCTCGAATTTATCGTATCAACGCCGATTGTTTTATGGGCCGGATATCCCTTACTAAAAAAAGGGATTCTTTCCTTTTGGAATTTGAATTTAAACATGTTTTCACTCATTGCCTTAGGCGTGCTCTCGGCCTATATTTATAGTGTAGTTGCCCTCTTAAATCACTTCCCCCCCTACTTCTTCGAATCGGCATCCGTAATCACAACGCTTGTATTGCTAGGTCAAGTCCTTGAGCTAAAGGCACGATCTAAAACCAGTAAAGCCATCGAGCTTCTTTTAGAAAGAGCCCCCAATAAAGCGATTAAGGTTGTAAATGGCGCGGAAATTGAAGTTCCTATTGAAGAAATTAAATTAGGCGATATTTTGAGAGTTAAACCCGGCAGCAAAGTTCCGGTAGATGGAATAATCATCGAAGGCGTATCAACGCTTGATGAATCGATGATGACGGGCGAGTCTCTACCCGTCGAAAAAGAAGTGAACGATAACGTTTTTGCTGGAACGTTGAATCAAACCGGCACCTTCTTGATGAAAGCAGAAAAAGTGGGCGCTGAAACGCTTCTAAATCAAATTGTTCATTCCGTACAAAAAGCCATGCGAACAAAAGCTCCTATTCAAGGGCTTGCCGATACGGTTGCCGCTTGGTTTACTCCTAGCGTCATCTTGATTGCAATCCTCACTTTTTTAATTTGGAGCTATTTTGGGGAATATCTTTACGGAATCATCAATGCGGTTGCCGTTTTAATTATTGCCTGCCCTTGCGCCTTGGGTCTTGCGACTCCCGTTTCCATTATTGTAGGAATGGGAAAAGGCGCTGTAAACGGCATCCTTTTTAAAAACAGCGAAGCGATTGAAAACTTATCTAAAGTCAAAACGCTTATCTTAGATAAAACAGGCACGCTTACTAAAGGCGCACCTGTAATCGATAAAATAGAAACATATTCTATAAATAAAGATGAACTTCTTACTTTAGCGAGTGCGTTAGAATCTAAAAGCGAACATCCCTTGGCAAAAGCCTTCCCTTCTTCAAATCTATCTGTAGATAAATTTAAAGCGTATCCAGGAGGAGGAATTGAAGGAACTGTCAATAATCAAAGTGTTATTATTGGAAGTTCCCGTTTTTTAAATTCTTTAGGATTTTCTATTCCTCTTGAAAAAGGGGTCTTTGTAATCATTAATAAAGAGCTCAAAGGTAAATTTACTTTTGTGGATCCTCTAAAAGAAGAAGCAAAGTCGGCAATTGATGCGCTACAATCTCAAGGCATTCATATCGTTCTTCTTTCAGGCGATCACAAAGAAACCGTCGAAAAAGTCGCAAAGGAACTAAACATCGATGAATATTACTACGAAAAAAATCCAAACGAAAAACTTGAGATCGTAAAAAAGATTCCATTTTCGGCAATGGCGGGAGACGGAGTGAACGATGCGCCTGCGCTTGCCTGCGCAACAGTGGGAATCGCGATGGGTGTCGGATCAGACATTGCGATTGAAAGCGCTCCCGTCACCTTAGTTAAAGGTAATTTATCTACACTTGTTAAAGCCTTTGACCTTAGCAAAAATGTAATGACAAACATTAAACAAAATCTATTTTTCGCCTTCATTTACAATATTTTAGGAATTCCTATTGCCGCAGGCATTTTATACCCGGCTTTTGGTCTTTTATTGAATCCGATGATTGCCGCTCTTGCGATGAGCCTAAGTTCAGTGTCGGTTATTGGGAATGCCTTGCGCCTTAATGTCAAACCGATTAATCATTAAGTATGAACCTAAAGCCCTATTTGCTGCGCTTTTGGAACTTTTGGCCTCCCCTTCTTTTTTCCGGGATTAAAATTGTAAAAATATCTCCCGACTTCAAATACATTAAAGTGCGTTTAAAATTACGCTTCTGGAATGCAAACTATGTGGGTACCGCCTTTGGCGGATCGATTTTTGCTATGACTGATGCTTTCTACATGGTTATGTTGATGAAGAATCTTGGCCCCACCTACATCGTCTGGGATAAGGCTGCCGAAATCCGTTACGTTAAGCCCGGCAAGACGGATGTTTTAGCCGAATTTGTAATAACTGATGAAGAGATTGAGAACATCAAAGAACTGCTAAAGGAAGTCGACAAAATGGATTGGGTTAAGCCCGTCCAGGTAATTGATAAAGAAGGACAGCTTATCGCAGATGTTAAGCGGATCATCTATATTAAGAAGAAGACGGGTTAATTCTTAAATTACGTTTCCTAACTCATAGATTTTTACTCGAGAGTCGCCAGGAAAAAAGCTTCGCTTTTTTTCTGGCAAATGTTCTTGTCGGGACTCCGCCCCCGCGCCCCAAGGCCATTTCTGACGTGCCCAAATCGCGTATAGCGCTATGCTATTTTGACAAATAGCATGACGCTCTCGCTTGGGCAGGTACAACCTAGTCGCCTTCGCTCGCATCCGCAATTTTGGCTACGCCATAAATGGCTCGGTGGCGCCCTGTAGGGGCGCTCGAGACCCGCCCTTGGAGGGCGGTATACATTTAACTGAATTGATGCTCGCCTTCGGCGAGACGCGGCAGGCTACCTGCCGCAATGAACCGCCCTTCAAGGGCGGGTTTATGCGGAGCTTTAGCTCCGCCCCGAGCCATTTATGGCGTAGCCAAAATTGCGTATGCGAGCGATGGGTGTGCTTTAGCACATTCGAGCGAGAGCCCTTGGC
>JAGVJG010000113.1 GCA_020051235.1 Parachlamydiales bacterium
CCATATGGGGAATGCAAAACCAAGGATTGACATTCAAACTATTGCATAAATCTACCATCACCTCGAGAGGAACGCCATTTTCTGAATAGAAGGCTTTGTCTTTTTTAGGACGATCGTTCCATGACTTTACTTGTGAGTCATTGATAAATTGCCATGTCATAAAACGAAAAACTTCAAAGTCTTTCCAACGGGCTGTAAATTCTTGATTGAATGATTCTTTTTCATATCCAGGTAAGTAAAGACGAATATTACGAATATAATTATCAGGATTCGTTTTTGTAATTTTTATGAATAGCGAGTCAGATAACTGCTCAAGGTTTAAAACAAACTTACCGGAACTTTGTTGAACAATCTTGATATTGGATCGAGGGAATTCAATTACACCCTCTCCTTCATAAAGAAACGTGAAATTCCCCTTAGGAATGTGTCCTTTGCTTTTCGTTAAAACTAACGTTTCAACAGAGCATCCTTTTTCAATTTTTTTGGGATAACCTTTTTCATCCAGATCAAGAGAGGGTCCGTCTGCCCAACTATTCCGATGGCTGAGCCAAGGTCTTGCCTGATGAAATACATTGGAAAAAGGCAACTCGGTTGCCCAATCAGAAGTTTCTTCAAAGTTAATGCCTAAAGAGGCGTTTAATGAAGCGAATCCCATTAATACTAATAATATCCTAAACATAGGAAATTATTATAATAAAGTGGCACAAATTTTACTTATTAAAAAAATTAATCAACTCTTTAGAGATGTCATTTATCGCCGTTTCACTCAGTCCTATATTAGGAAACCCATAGAACCCGTGAATGGAGGGATAACGCCGGACCTTCACCGGCACATTTTCTCTGTGCAACCTTAAACTGTAGGAAAGTCCTTCATCTCTTAGCACATCGTAATTGGCAATCACAAAGAATGCAGGAGGTAAATTTGCTAAATTAGGGGCTCGAAGAGGACAAAGAAGAGGGTCGTTGTAATCAAAATGAGAATCCTTTGTATAAGAATCCCAGAAGAACATCATATCTTCTTTATTGATGAAATACCCTTTTTCGAATTCGTAATAGGAAAGGGTTTCAAAGTTATGGTTCAACACAGGACAGATCAATAATTGACCGATAAATTGAGGACCTTGATTATCGCGCGCTTTGAATGTAACTGCAGCCGTTAAATTACCGCCCGCGCTATCGCCCCCCACTACTACTTTTTTAGGGTCTCCCCTGAAATCTTTGATATTTTTTTCCACCCACTTAACGGCAGAATAACAGTCATCAACAGGCCCGGGGAATGAGTTTTCAGGAGCTAGATTGTAATTAACGGAAACAACGACTGCCTTACTTCTAATGGCAAGCTCTTGACAAAAGTAGTCATAATCATCCACACCCGAAAGAATCCATCCCCCACCGTGAATGAATACCAATACAGGCAATACTCCCTCTTGTTCGGGAACATAGATACGTAAACCAAAAGGATTTTTAGTTCCTTCAATCGTTATATTATGAATATCTTTGATTCCCTTATGAGGAGCCAGATCGATCACTTTATAAGATAACTTTCTCAATTCTTCGATTGGATAATTTCTGAATATGGGAGGTTCTTTATTCATTTCTTTTAAGAATTGCTCCGTTGAAGGATCGATTCTTAAAGAACACTCGTGAAAACCTTCCGGAAACTCTAAAGCAAATACTAAAGGGAAAAGAAATAGAAAAATTATTTTATTCATAAGGGTTAAGAATAACACTTCGTAAATTAAATTCATTTTGTACCCGTGCCGCCGCGTGCGAGGCACAGGCACGTTAAACTAACTATTCAACTTCGCGTTTACTGTAACTTCAGCTTTGAAGAGCTTTGATACGGGACAGCCCTTTTCAGCGCTTTTAACGGCCGCATCAAATTTCGCTTTATCCGCATTTGGAATGGTTGCAACTAAATCAAGATGGCTTTTGCTAATTGAAAATCCATTGGCATCTTGACCAATTGTCACTGTACCGCTTGTTTCTAACTTATCTGCTTTTAATCCTACTTTTCCAAGTTCGGCGGATAGAGCCATAGTAAAACAACCTGCATGCGCAGCGGCTAACAACTCTTCTGGATTGGTTCCTGTTACGCCATTTTCAAAACGAGTTTTAAATGAATAAGGCGACTCCTTTAACACTCCGCTTTCAGTTGATAGCGTTCCTTTTCCGTCTTGAAGGCCCCCTTGCCAAACAGCTTTTGCTTTTCGATCCATATAAAACTCCTTTTTTCAAGAAGTTATCAAAAAGACTAAATCATCGCTATAAAACGTATCGGTGATTCGGATCCTTTATAAATCTTTAAGGGCAACGCGTACCCCATAGCTCCTTTAGCAGGCAGCAAATGCGCATTAGCTACATTCTCAATTAAATAGCGATTATGGGACAAAAACTGTTCGTGATTAGGAAAATAACCATCATGGCCCAAGTCAGATGATAAAGTATCAATTGCAAGCCCTTTAATTCCTTTATCAAATAAATATCTTCCCGCTTCTTTTGAAACGGAAGGAAAATGCATTTTTCCTGTGGAATCGGGATTACGATATTTACTGGGATCCGACCAAAATCTTGACCATCCGGTGTAGACTATCACTATTGAGTGTTCAAACTGGCCATTAGCTTTTTCAAATTCTTTAACATCCTCAATCGAAAGCTGATAATCGGGCGTTGCTTTATTTTCTACATTAATGACACACAATGGGCCTACGCATTTTTCAACCGGAATATCTGAGATACCCCACTCTCCATGATTGCAATGACAGGGCGCATCCATATGAGTGCCGCACCCGGCTCTCATTTCGTACTCCAACATCTTAAACTTGGTATTTCCTGGATTGTCATAGTCTCCTACGCATTTCTGATGGAAACCACAAGAGCCATCCCAGGTTGGAATATCGGAATTTATTTCATGAGTTAGATCAATAAAGGTATATTGCATTCGAATGATATTATAGATTTAAAAATAAAATCAGAAGTCCGAAGATTCGAGCCCATATACCATATCAAGCTTCCAGACCCTTGTAGGCAGGTTATTACTTTACACTCGTTTTAATTTGAAAGTCTTGAAAATTTGATACACGAGAAAATAGAGCGCAAAAAGATACAGATTGCGTGAAAGACAACTTAATCTATTATGATTTAGCTCTTTACAAGCACAGACACAATTAATTGAATTGAGTGTCATTAAATTTTCGAGAAAAAAATATTTTCTAGTTAAAAATATATGTTGTCATTTGTTTTGCCATTCTATACATAACTTATATTACTGATTAAAAGAGTTAAAAGGAGACCTTTATGGCAAAAAAAAGAAGATCGGCAACAAAAAAAGTTCGATCAACTAAAACAAAAAAAACAGCTGTTAGAAAGACGACTAAACGCAAAACAGCTTCTAAAAGCCGCACTGTAAAAAAGACGGCAAGAAAAGCTACTCGCGCTAAAAGCACAGCTAAAAAATCGACAGCTAAAAAAACAACTGCGAAAAGAAAAACAACAAAAAGAGCAGCTGCAAAAAAAACAACGGCTCGTAAAACTTCTGCAAAAAAAGCTACGAAATCCGTTCGTTCAAAAGCAAAAAAAGCAGCTCCTAAAAAGAAAGCACCAGCTAAGTCAAAAAAACGTTCAACTTCTAAAGCGAAAGCTTCTTCTAAAGCCAAAGCTAAAGCAGTAGATGTTTCAAACGATTGGAGTGCAGCAACGAAGCCTTCCAAAAAGAAAAGTAGCAGCCGTAAATCAAAGAAATCTTCTTACAATTTCTTTGAAAATGGCAAAAAAGGAACCCATGATTTTGATGAAGGTTCTACAAAAGCACAAAAAGGCCGTGCAAATGTAGAAGATTGGGAAATTGACGAAGAAGTTGTCTTCTCCTCACCACGCACAAATGATTGGCAAAATTCAGGTGAATCCGATCAAGACAATGCTTGGAAAACGGACGACGCTCCTGCCAAAAAAAGAGGCCGTCGTTAATTCGCCTTTCGTCTTATAGATTATCCTCCCGAGGAAACTTGGGAGGTTTTTTTATCCTCTTGATTATCAAACAATTAGAATCTCTTTCTTAATACTATACAACTTCAACCGCTATATGTGGATCTGACTTACATATTTATAAGGGCTTTATTCAACATAGACTCGCGCAAAGAGCTTCGCGCTCGTAAGAGCCATTCCGGAAGTGCTGCCTGTAATGACAGCCACTTTTGCCTCAAATCAATTCCCCTCTAACTCAAGTAGTGAAAAAACAGGAAAAGGGCTTTGCTCTCTTCCTTTCAGATTAACAATCTCTATTAAAAATGCGGCTTCAAGAACTTCTGCTCCCGCTTGATTAATAAGCTCAGCAGCAGCTCTTGATGTTCCACCCGTTGCTAAAACATCATCAATTACAAGTACTTTTTGACCAGGATTTAGGCTTGATTTTTCAAGTTCAAACACATCCTTTCCATAATGAAGTCCATAACTTACGGAATATACTTCTCTCGGCAGTTTCCCTTTTTTTCGAATCAATACTAAAGGTACTTCCAATTCATACGCTAAGGCGGATCCAAAAATAAATCCTCTGGATTCAAGCACAACAACCGCATCTATTTGTGCTTCTTTATATCTATTTGAAAAAATTTGAATCACCGACTTGAAAGCTTTTGGATCCTTTAACAAAGATCCATACCATAAGAAGTCGACCCCCTTAATAGGAAAATCGGGGGTAACCTGAATAAATGATTTAATCCACTCTTGTTTGGCGCAATTGGCCTCAAGAATATTCAAAGAGGCAATAAGTAGAAAATAAAAGAAAAAGTTCATAAAAACATTTAACCATTTGCCTAAAAAAAAGAATAGAGGGTTGGTCATTAAAACAATGAGGTCTATAATTTAAGTAAAGTGCACGAGTGCTTTAATTAAATAAAATTTAACAAAAGGCATCTGATGACGATATTCCAAGATAATTTAAAAGAATATTTTCCAAATTACGCTTCAAACATAGATTCATTCTCTTCTTTCTTCGAACAATACTGGCCCCAGATCAACAATGTCTCCTCACTAGTAGAAATCCTCGCCGTTGTCGGAATTTTCTTAATTTCTCTATTTCTTCAAAGATTAATCGAAAATAGATTTTCGGAAGAAGAAAGCCATAAATACAGTTATTGGGCGCAAAATCTGATTTATATCGCCCTTTCATTTTCGGCTCCCTTCATCGCATTCGCATTAATTTCATTGTCGATGACTATCAGTGCGGGAATGACAGAACATCTTGAAATCTATAAACTTGCTATCAAGTTCACTTTAGTCTGGTTTATTTGGATGTTTGCCCTAAGAATGATCCCCGATTTATTCGTTAGGA